>JAAOZX010000122.1 GCA_012274225.1 Comamonadaceae bacterium
CGTCACAGGCGTGATCTCGCGGTCGAAGTAACCGGCCTTCTGCGCCGCCACGGCCTTGAGCTGGCTGGCCAGCGCCATCCGGTCCTGGGCGTCGCGCTCGATCTTGTGTTCGGCGGCGACGTTTTCGGCCGTCTCCGGCATGGAATCCACGCCGTATTTCTCCTTCATCAGCTTGTTGATGAAGCGCCAGCCGATGGTCGTGTCGTACACGGCGTTGGTGCGTGCGAAGGCGCTCTCGGCTTTGGGCATCACGAATGGCGCCCGACTCATGCTCTCGACCCCGCCGGCGATCATCAAGGTCGCCTCACCGGCCTTGATGGCGCGGGCGGCCGTGCCCACCGCGTCCAGGCCGGAGCCGCACAGGCGATTGATGGTGGCGCCGGCCAACCCGACCGGCAACCCGGCCAGCAGGCTGGCCATGTGGGCCACGTTGCGGTTGTCCTCGCCGGCCTGGTTCGCGCAGCCGAACAGGACGTCCGTCACGGCGTCCCAATCGACGCCGGCATTGCGGGCCATCAGCGCCTTGAGCGGGATCGCGGCCAGGTCGTCGGTTCGCACGGAGGCCAGTGCGCCGCCATAACGGCCGAAGGGTGTGCGGATGGCATCGCAAATGAAGGCTTGTTTTGTCACGGGGTTCTCCTTGTGCGTGTGTTGGCGCATTTTCGCGCCGGTCGCTTACACCGGCAGTCGCCTGCCCGACTACGGCGCCGCGATCGGCAAGTCGACCAGGTCTTGCAATTCCGCCAGGCTCAGCCCTTCGACGGTGTCCACCAGCCTCAGGCCCTGGGCAGTGCACTCCAGCGTGGCCAGATCCGTGTAGACGCGCTTGACACAGGCGATGGCGGTCAGGGGATAGCTGCAGCGAGCGACCACCTTGCTTTGGCCCTGGCGCGTCAGCAGGTCCATCATCACCCAGGTCTGCCGCGCCCCGAGCGCGAGGTCCATCGCGCCGCCCACCGCCGGGATGTCGCCGGCCTCGCCGGTGCTCCAGTTGGCCAGGTCGCCGGTCGCCGAGACCTGGAAAGCGCCCAGCACGCAAATGTCCAGATGACCGCCGCGCATCATGGCGAAGCTGTCGGCATGGTGGAAATAGGCACCGCCGGCCAGCAGCGTGACCGGCTGCTTGCCGGCGTTGATCAGGTCGTAGTCCTCTTGCCCCGCGGGCGGCGCCGGCCCCATGCCCAGCACGCCGTTCTCGCTGTGCAGGATGACCTCGCGGCCGTCGCGGATGTGGTTGGCCACCGCCGTCGGCATCCCGATCCCCAGGTTGACATAGGCGCCGTCGGGGATGTCCTGCGCCACGCGGGCCGCGAGTTGGTCTTTGGTGCGCTTGCAGTACTGCATCACGCTGCCTTCCGGATGCCGCCGGCCTGGGTCGCGAGACGTTCGATCTTCACGATCTTGCTGACGTGAATACCTGGCGTCACGATGCTTTCAGGGTCGAGCGTACCGAGCTCGACGATCTGGTGCACGCTGGCCACGGTGGTGCTCGCGGCCGTGGCCATCACCGGTCCGAAATTGCGCGCCGTCTTGCGATAGACGAGATTGCCCCATCGGTCCCCGGTCTCGGCCTTGATGAGGGCCAGGTCGCCGCGAATCGGATACTCCAGCACGTAGTGCCGGCCGTCGATCTCGCGCGTTTCCTTGCCCCTGGCCAGCTCGGTGCCGTAGCCGGTGGGGCAGAAAAACGCGCCGATGCCCGCGCCGCCGGCGCGGATGCGCTCGGCGAGGTTGCCTTGCGGCACCAGCTCGAGTTCGAGCTTGCCGCTGCGATACAGCGCGTCGAACACATACGAGTCGACCTGGCGCGGGAAGCTGCAGATGATCTTGCGCACCCGCCCGGTCTTGAGCAGCGCGGGCAGTCCGACATCGCCATTGCCGGCGTTGTTGTTCACGACGGTGAGGTCCTTCGCGCCCCGCTCGATCAGGCCGTCGATGAGTTCATTGGGAATGCCGGCTGTGCCGAAACCGCCGATGAGGACGGTGGCGCCGTCCTTCACCCCGGCCAGTGCTTCGGCGACCGTGCGCGCAATCTTGTTGATCATGAAATGATTCTAGGGCCCCGCCCGTCACCCCTTCGCACAACGCGTGCTACGCTGGCGCGCATGTTCCATCCGTCGCAATCCGATGTCCGCCGTTTCTTCTGCGCCGTGCGCGCCAAGTCGCAGGCCGGACAGCCCATGGATGCGCTGGAAACGCTGGCCGGACAGTGGCTGGCCGAACACCCCGAATACGACTCTGACCTGACGGATGCCGATGCAGCTGTGGCACGGTCGTATCAAGGTGAGGAGGGGCACAGCAATCCCTTCCTGCACCTGTCCATGCACCTGTCGATCAGCGAACAATGTTCGATCGACCAGCCCCGCGGCATCCGCCAGGCGGTGGAGCTGCTGGCCGCGCGGCGCAATTCGTTGCATGACGCGCACCACGAGGCCATGGAATGCCTGGGCCGCATGCTCTGGGAGAGCCAGCGCTCGGGCCAGCCGCCGGACGGCGCCGCCTACATCGACTGCGTGCAGCGCGCCGCCACGCGGGACTGACAACGCACCGGCCATAAAAAAAGCCCCGCGGCAGCGGGGCGTCTTGCTGATGGTCGCGCTCAGCGAAAGCGGCTTTCCGGCTTAGTCCGCAAGTCACTGTCCAGCGAGCCGACATAAGCGGCCAGCGCCTTCAGTTCGGCATTGCTGAATTGCTTGGCGATCGCGCCCATCACCCCGTTGCTGCGACCGACGCTGGGATTGTTTTCGGTTTTGTAGGCCTTGAGCGCGACGAACAGGTAGTCGGGATGCTGGCCGGCAATCCGCGGATAGCTCGGATCGATCGGCTTGGAAAGATTGGGACCATGGCAGGAAGTGCAGGCCGCCTTCTGCATCAACCCGGCAACTTGCTGATTGGGTTCCTTCGTGAGCTTTTCGGGAATGGCCTTGGCTTCTTCCTTGCCGTTGGCCTCGTAATAGGCCGCGATGTCGTTGATGTCCTGCTCCGACAGGCTGGTGGCGATGGCCCGCATCGTCGGGTGCTTGCGGTCACCGTTCTTGTAGGCGGCGAGCGCGGCGGCGATGTACTTCGCGCTCTGGCCCGAAATCATCGGCACCTTGTAGACCTCGGGAAAGCTTGATTGGTAACCCCGGATGCCGTGGCAACCGAGGCACATCGCCGTCTTGGCGCTGATCGAAACGCTGCCGGCGGCCGGCGCGGCCGACGTTTGCGTGGCCGGAGCCGATGCTGGCGCGACCGGCTGGGCGTTGGCCAATGCGGTCACACAAGCGACAGCCAGGGCAATGAACGTAGTGAACAGCGTTTTCATTTTGCGAGCACAATCGGCAGAGAGGTCAGTCTTTTAATCAACCTTTGATTATATCGGGCGCCCTGGCGCGCCTTCACTTCCTTAAATCCCATGAAGTTCCAAGGCTCCCAGAATTATGTCGCCACCCAGGACCTGATGCTCGCGGTGAACGCGGCCATCACGCTCAAGCGCCCGTTGCTCGTCAAGGGCGAGCCCGGCACCGGCAAGACCATGCTGGCGGAGGAAGTGGCACAGGCGCTGAACATTCCGCTGCTGCAGTGGCACATCAAGTCCACCACCAAGGCGATGCAGGGCCTGTACGAATACGACGCCGTAAGCCGGCTGCGCGACTCGCAGCTCGGCGACGAGCGGGTCAAGGACATCCACAACTACATCGTCAAGGGCGTGTTGTGGCAAGCCTTCACCACCGATCACCCGGTGGCCTTGCTGATCGATGAAATCGACAAGGCGGACATCGAATTCCCCAACGACTTGCTGCGCGAACTCGACCGGATGGAGTTCTACGTCTACGAAACGCGCGAGCTGGTCAAGGCGCGGCACCGCCCGCTGGTTTTCATCACGTCGAACAACGAGAAGGAATTGCCGGACGCTTTCCTGCGCCGCTGCTTCTTCCACTACATCAAGTTCCCGGACGCCGACACGATGAAGCTGATCGTCGACGTGCACTTCCCGGGGCTGAAGAAGGACCTGCTGACTGCGGCGATGAAGACCTTCTACGACGTGCGCAATCTCCCCGGGCTCAAGAAGAAGCCTTCAACCAGCGAGCTGCTGGACTGGCTCAAGCTCCTGGTGGCCGAAGACATTCCGCTGGCCGCGCTGCAAAGCAAGGACGACAAGGTTGCCGTGCCGCCACTGGTGGGCGCCTTGCTCAAGAACGAGCAGGACGTGACCCTTTTCGAGAAGCTGGTGTTCATGCAGCGGCACAACCGATGAAAACGAACTTTTCAGAAGCGTTGCGGCACAGGCTAACTTCGCGCGGCGAAGTTAAGGCGCGAAGCGCCGGCCGGAGCCGGAACCGCTGACCCCGCGAAAGGGCGATTCGCGTGAATCCGCTGCTGCTGGAAGGTCTCACCGACGCCATCGGCTTCCTGGCCGGCATGCTGCTCGCCTGGGGCCTCGCGCGTCTGCTCGGCCTCGATCCCCTGGTGGCGGGCTATGGCGGCAGCGCCATCGGCGGCATCGTGCTGGCCGGTCTGGGCGGCGGTGCCGGCCTGCACCTGGCACGCCGTTGGCGCGCCTCCCGCAAGCAGAAATGATCTGCGAAGTGTGATGCTCAAACCCCAACCTGTGACACTCGAGACGCCGCGCGTGCGGCTGGAAGCGCTGTCGACGCAGCATGTGGCCGGGCTGGAAGCCGCCGCGCGCGATGGCGAGCTGTGGAAATTGCGCGTGACTTCCGTGCCCGCTCCGGGCGAAACCGCCGCCTACGTCGCGACCGCGCTGCAGGGCTATCAGGACGGGCACATGCTGCCCTTCGTGGTGCGCGACCTGGCCAGCAACCAGATCATTGGCAGCACCCGCTATCACGACATCGTCACCGTCGTCGAGCGGCTGGAGATCGGCTACACCTGGTATGGGCGCAGCTGGCAGCGCAGCCACGTCAACACCACCTGCAAGCTGCTGCTCATGACCCACGCATTTGAGACGCTCGGCGCCAGGCTGGTCGGATGGCGCACCGACAACTACAACTTTGCCAGCCAGCGCGCGATCGAGCGCCTCGGTGCCCGCAAGGATGGCGTCCTGCGCCATCATGCATTGCGGCGCGACGGAACCGTGCGCGACACCGTGATGTACAGCCTGGCGGCTGGCGAATGGCCCGAGGTCAAGGCGCACCTGCACTACCAGCTGTCCCTGCCACGGTCGACCCGCTCACCCGGCGCCTCATCGGAGTGAGCATGGAGTCTTCCGCGCCCAAAGGTCGGACGCCGCGAGCGCTGATTGCTTTCAGCACGCCCCTCGATGCGGCGCCCTGGAAACGCTGGCTGCTCTATTCACCGCTGGCGCGCATCGCGATCTTCGCCCTGGTGACGTCCTGCCTGGCATTCCTGGCGCAGCTCACCGTCATCGCCCTGGGGTGGAGCGCCAAGGCAGCGCCCCTGCACCTGCGCGCGACCGGCTTTTTCCTGAGCCTGGTGTTGCCGACGCTGGGCGCCTATCTCTTCCTGGTCCTGCGGATCGAGCGGCGGCGACCGGCCGAACTGGCCTGGCGCAAGCTGTTGCCCGATGGCGCCACGGGGATGGTCCTGGGCGCGCTGTTGATCAGCGCGGTCGTTGGCGTGCTGTGGCTGGCCGGCGGCTATCAGGTGGTCGCGATCAACCCGGATCCTCCGTGGGTCGTGTCCCTGCTGGTCGGCGGGCTGGGTAGCGCGATCGCCGAGGAATTGGTGTTCCGCGGCATCCTGTTCCGGGTGACCGAAGAGGGCCTGGGCACCTGGGCCGCCCTTGCGGCCTCAGCCCTGGTGTTCGGTCTGCTGCACATCGCCAATCGCGGCGCGACGAACTGGAGTTCGGTCGCCATCGCGGTCGAGGCAGGGTTGTTGCTGGGCCTCACCTATCACGTGTTCCGCTCGCTGCCGCTGTGCATCGGTATGCACCTGGGCTGGAACTTCGCGCAAGGCACGGTCTACGGCATCCCGGTCTCGGGCGCGCAGGTCGAAGGCTGGCTGGTGTCCACCCGCAGCGGCCCTGACTGGCTGACCGGCGGCTCGTTCGGCGCCGAGGCGTCAGTCGTGGCGGTGGGCCTCAGCCTGCTGTGTTCACTCGCGCTGCTGGCCGTGGCGGTGCGACAGCAAACCCTGGTCGCGCCGGGTCGGGTTGCTCCCGGCCCGAGCGCCCGGAGCCTCACCGCGGGATAATGGCCCACCAGGCTCTCGCCGCTTCCACCATGCTGATCGACTTCTTCTACACCTTGCGCAGCGCCAAGCTGCCTGTCTCGGTCAAGGAATACCTGGTGCTGCTCGAGGCCATCAAGGAAGGCGTGGTCGGTCCCAACAGTGAGGACGGCTACAAGATCGACGACTTCTACTACCTCAGCCGCGCGGCGCTGGTGAAGGACGAGAAGCACTACGACAAGTTCGACCGCGCCTTCGCCGCCTATTTCAAGGGCGTCGAAATGATCGCCGACTTCACCCAGGACATCCCGCTGGAGTGGCTGCGCAAGAACCTCGAGCTCGAGCTCAGTCCGGAGGAAAAAGCCAAGATCGAGAAGATGGGCTGGGACGAACTGATGGAGACGCTGAAGAAGCGCTTTGAGGAGCAGAAGGAACGCCACGAAGGCGGCAGCAAGATGATCGGCACGGGCGGCACATCGCCGTTCGGCGCCTACGGGTTCAACCCCCAGGGTATCCGCATCGGCCAGGACAAGGGCCGCAACCGCAGCGCGGTGAAAGTCTGGGACCAGCGGGCCTACAAAGATTACGACGACTCGCAGGAACTGGGCACGCGCAACATCAAGATCGCGCTGCGCCGGCTGCGCAAGTTCGCACGGGAAGGCTCCGAGGAAGAACTTGATCTGGACGACACCATCCGGTCGACGGCGGCGAACGCGGGCTACCTGGACATCCGGATGGTGCCGGAGCGGCACAACAACGTGAAGATCCTGCTGCTGATGGACGTCGGCGGGACGATGGACGAGCACATCCACCGTGTCGAGGAGATGTTTTCGGCGGCCAAGACCGAGTTCAAGCACCTCGAGTTCTATTATTTCCATAACTGCGTCTACGACTTCATGTGGAAGAACAACCGGCGCCGGTTCTCCGAAAAGTTCGCGACCTGGGACATCATTCGCAAGTACAACAAGGACTACAAGCTCATCTTCGTCGGCGACGCGACCATGAGCCCGTACGAGATCCTGCAGCCCGGCGGCAGCGTCGAGTACAACAACGAGGAAGCCGGCGCCGAATGGCTGCAGCGCCTCACCAATGCCTTCCCCAAGTTCAGCTGGATCAATCCGGAACCCCAGGGAGTCTGGCAGTACCGGCAGAGCATCAGCGTGATCCAGCAACTGATGAATCACCGCATGTACCCGCTGACAATCAAGGGCCTGGAAGAGGCGATGCGGCTGCTTTCGAAATAGTTGGGTGGCGGTCATCTTCCCCCTCCCGGAGGGGGAAGGTCGGGATGGGGGAGCCCAAATGCGGCCGAGCCGGCGGCCAAAGAAGTGCGCCATTACAATGGCGCACTTCTTTGGCCGCCGTAGTTCAATGGATAGAACGAGCGCCTCCTAAGCGCTAGATGTGGGTTCGATTCCCGCCGGGGGCGCCACCGGTTGCCGATTAGGCAACCGGTCATGCCCCGCGCCATCCTTGTCCTACGCGGTGACCGGACCACGTCTTACAGACAAAGCGCTCAACCAATAACGTGTTGCGACGCACCAAAGCGATCGGTTACAGCTGTGACCCTGAGCTTGCAAGCGAAATGCGTCGCCGCCCAACGTGCTGTCTACCATGTGCTTGCCGATGCGAAGACTCGGGCAAGAGCAACGAGACAATTAAGGAAGAGGTATCTTGATGTCCCCAGCTGACTTCCGCGTGGAAAGCAATCATCCGATATCGGGCCGGCTGTGGCCGGTCTCCGGTTCCCAACAGTATTTCTTCAGCGACCGCGCCCTGGCGGTTGCGATGGCTGCGAAAAGCTCTACCAAACCTTCGGGCCAGGAGATCCGGGTGGTCCATGTACCCACCGGTGAAGTCGTGTTTCGGAAACCCGGCGCGGTTCGCGCTGAATTCAATGACGAGGCCTGAAGCGCGGCAGCAGTAATTTTTCGCAAACGCGGCGCCGCGAAGGTCCTGCCCGGCAGCGGCTCAGGCCGTTTTTCGCAAGACGTCGACCGCCAGGCGTAAATCCCTCGCCCACTCGCGCCGCCCGCGGCCTTGCGCCTCCTGCGGCTCCCCGAATCGCACCACGGCCGTGATGGCCGGTCCGGCCACTGTGCGCCAGAGCGAGCCCAGCAGCGTATCGTCGTCGACATACGATGGCCCTCGCGACAGGGCACCGCTGGCGGCATCCAGAAAGCTCAGCGCGACCGGCTGAACCGGTGCCGCCGCGGAAATGGCCGCCTGGATCAGGTTGCCGTGGAACGGCAATAGCGCCGCCCCGTCACCGGTGGTCCCCTCAGGAAAGACCGCGACCACCTCGCCGCGCTGGAGACTCTCGACCATGCGGTGCACCACTCGCAGCGCATCGCGCCGGGACCCACGCTCGATGTAGATGGTTCCGCCACCGGTGGCCAGAGTACCGATCAGGGGCCAGCGCTTGACATCGGCCTTGGAGACGAAGCGGCAGTAGCGCGCCGCGTGCATGACCAGGATGTCCAGCCACGAGATGTGATTGGCCACCAGAAGCACCGGGCCGGCCGGGGCCGGGCTGCCGTGCAATTCCAGGTGCACCCCGAGCAGCGCCAGCATCTTCAGCGACCAGGCCTGCACCTCGGCCTCGCGCTGGGGTTCGTTCATGCGCGGAAAGGCGAACACAATGGTGGCCAGACCCACCAGCGCGTGAAGCAGCGCCCGCCACAGCCGCCACGCGGCGCGCAAGGATTTCATCGGCTACGCGTCCAGGCCGCTCACCAGGCAGGAAGCGAGGGGGCCATCGCGTCAGGTCCGGTCCCAGCTTTCGAAGGCGACTTGGCCCCCCACGATGGTGCAGCGGACCCGTGCCGGCAACTCGTAACCGGAGAATGGCGTGTGCTTGCCCTGGCTGCGCAATGCGTCGGCCGTTACCGTCCACTCGGCGCGCGGGTCCAGCACGCACAGGTCAGCGATCCCGCCCTGCACCAACTGGCCGGCGCTGGCCTGCAAGGTGCCCAGCGAAGCGCCCAGCACCCGCGCCGGCTCGCAGGTGAGGACCGACAGCACGCGGAGCAGGCCCAGTCCGCTTTCCTCGCCCCACTTCAACGCCAACCCCAGCAGAAGCTCGAAGCCGGTGGCGCCGGGCTCGGCCTCGGCGAACGGCAAGGTCTTGGCATCCTCGCTCACCGGGTTGTGATCCGACACCAGCGCGTCGATGGTCCCGTCCGCCAGCGCCTCGCGCAAGGCGTCGCGGTCGCGTTGCTGGCGCAGCGGCGGATTGAGCCGCATGCGGCTGTCGAAATAACCGATGTCGGCATCGGTGAGGTGCAGCGAATTGACGCTGACGTCGCAGGTTACCGGCAGGCCGCGCTCCTTGGCCCGCCGCACCAGCTCCACGCCCGCGGCGCTGCTGAGACGGCACACATGAACCCGGCCGCCCGTTCCCTCCAGCAGCTCGAAAATCGTGTGCAGCGCGATCGTCTCGGCTGCGACCGGAACGCCCGACAATCCCAGCCGCGTGGCGAGCGCCCCGCTGGCCGCGACACCGCGCCCGAGATGGAGCTCTTGCGGCCGCAGCCACACCGTGTAGCCGTAGGTCGACGCATATTGCAGCGCGCGCTGCAGCACCTGGGTGCTGGCCAGCGGCACCTCCGCCTGGCTGAAACCGACGCACCCGGCCTCGGTCAGCTCCATCATCTCGGTCAGCACCTCGCCTTCCAGCTTGCGGGTCAATGCGCCCAGCGGAAACACGCGGGCCTGGTGCAGCTTCTCCGAACGGAACTTCAGCATCTCCACCAATCCGGGTTCGTCCAGCACCGGATCGGTGTCGGGCTGGCACACCAGGCTGGTGATACCGCCGGCCACGGCAGCGGCCATCTCGCTTTCCAGCATGCCCTCGTGCTCGTGGCCCGGTTCGCGCAGCCGGGCCGCCAGATCGACCAGCCCCGGCACCACCAGGCAACCGCTGGCATCGATGACCTTGCTGGCAGCGAAGCCGGACGGGATGCTCCGGATCCCCACCACCCGACCGGCGGCCAGCGCAAGGTCGCAGATCTCGTCGAAATTGGATGCGGGATCGATCACCCGCCCGTTCTTGATCAGGATTTTCATCTTTCCGTCCCCGCCACGATGCTCATCACGGCCATGCGCACCGCGATACCGAAGGTCACTTGCGGCAGGATGACGCTCTGCCTGCCGTCGACCACCGCCGAATCGATCTCGACACCGCGGTTGATGGGACCGGGGTGCATGACGATGGCATCCGGCTTGGCCAGCGCCAGCTTCTCGGGCGTGAGCCCATAGCTCTTGAAGTATTCCTGCGACGACGGCAGCAGGGCCCCGCTCATGCGCTCGTTCTGCAGCCGCAGCGTGATGATGACGTCGCAGCCCCGGATGCCCTCTTCCAGCGAGTGGCACACCCGCACCCCCATCTGCGCCATGTCGGCCGGCACCAGGGTCTTGGGACCGACGACGCGAACCTCGGCGCAACCCAGCGTGGTGAGCGCATGGATGTCGGAACGCGCGACGCGCGAATGCAGCACGTCGCCCACGATCGCCACCGTGAGGTCGGCGAAACCCTTCTTGTAGTGGCGGATCGTGTACATGTCCAGCAGACCCTGGGTCGGGTGAGCGTGCCGGCCATCGCCGGCGTTGATCACGTGCACATGCGGGGCCACATGCTGCGCGATCAGGTAGGGCGCGCCGGACTCGCTGTGGCGCACCACGAACACGTCGGCGGCCATGGCGGACAGGTTGGCGATGGTGTCGAGCAGCGACTCGCCCTTGGAGGCCGAGGATCGCGCGATGTCCAGGTTGATCACGTCGGCCGAAAGCCGCGTGGCGGCGATCCCGAAAGTGGTCCGGGTGCGCGTGGAGTTCTCGAAGAACAGGTTGAACACGCTCTTGCCGCGCAGCAGCGGAACCTTCTTCACTTCGCGGTCGCTCACACTGACGAAGCTGGACGCCGTGTCGAGGATGTGCGTGAGGAGGTCGCGCGGCAGCCCTTCCACCGACAGCAGGTGGACCAGTTCGCCGTTCTTGTTGAGTTGGGGATTTCGCTTGTAAAGCATCAAGGCCTCCGCTGAGCCGCGCCGAGGCAGGCCGGAGCCGCCTCGCGGGGCATTGCAACGACAAAGTCGCAAACGTGGGGGTTCATGTTCTATTGCCCCTCCACCTGGAAGCTGAACCGGCCGGCTTCGTCGCGCGCCAGCGCCAGCGATTGCGTGGCCGGCAATGCCACCCGCGCCGCCGCGAAATCCGCGCAGACCGGCAGCTCCCGTCCGCCGCGGTCCACCAGCACCGCCAGCTTCACGGCGCCGGGCCGGCCGTAGTCGAACAGCTCGTTGAGCACCGCCCGGATCGTGCGGCCGGTGTACAGCACATCGTCCAGCAGGATGATGTGCGCGTCGTCGACATCGAATCCCAGATGCGTCTGCTGGCCGGCGCCGGCCAGGCCGCGCTTGGCGAAGTCGTCGCGATGCATCGCCGAGGAAATCACGCCGGCGCCGCCGGACAGGCCCAGGTCCTGCTGAAGGCGCTCAGCCAGCCAGGCGCCGCCGGACGTGATGCCAACCAGCCGCGTCTGCGGCACCCGCAGCTGCTGCACGCCGCGCAGCAGTTCCCGATACAGCGCTTCGGCATCCAGGAACAGCGCCCCCACGCCGCCGGTTACCCGGTTGTTGTCGCCCGGTGGCGGCCCTTTGCTCGATGTGGTCACGGCAAACTCCTCAGGAATTGTTCAAGAATGACGCACGCTGCGCCCGCATCAGGGTCCTTCGCTCCGTTGGCGAGTGCCTCGGTGGTGCTGTAGCGCTCGTCCACTTCGAAGACCGGGAGCCTCAGGCGCTCGCGCAAACGGCGCGCGAATCTTTGGGCCCGCACGGTATTTTCGTGGCTGGCGCCGTCGGGATGAAACGGCACGCCCACCACCAGCGCATCGGGTTCCCATTGCCGCACCCGGACTTCGACCGCGGCCAATTGCGCCTTCCCTTCGGCCCGGATCGTCGGTTGTGGCGTCGCGCTGCGCAGCAGCCGGTTGCCCACCGCAACGCCGGTGCGTTTGAGGCCGAAATCGAAAGCGAGAAATGTATGAAGCTGGGGAGGAACGTCGGGCGCCACCGCCAGGCTCATGCTGACGCCTCAGCAAGTCGATGGCCGGCAAAACACCTGGGCATCGGCGACGTGCACGCATTCGGCTCGTCGATCCCCAGCAAGCTGTGGGCCCTCGCCGTTAGCCTCATGCTGACGCCTCAGCAAGTCGATGGCCGGCAAAACACCTGGGCATCGGCGACGTGCACGCATTCGGCTCGTCGATCCCCAGCAAGCTGTGGGCCCTCGCCGTTAGCCTCATGCGTGCCCCGCGTCAGGCGACAGCATCCACGCCTCAAGGCCCAGCAGCGACAACGCCTTGTCGTAGCGCTGCTCCACCGGCGTGTCGAAGATCACGGCGAGGTCGGCGCCCACGGTGAGCCAGCTGTTCTCGGCCAGTTCCGATTCGAGCTGGCCTTCGCCCCAGGCCGAGTAGCCCAGCGAAACCAGCAGCTTGCGCGGGCCGGCGCCGGTCGACAGGGCTTCCAGGACGTCCTTGGAGGTCGTCATCTCCAATCCACCCGGGATGGTCATGGTGGCTGCATACACCGGCTCATCGGGCGCCGCATCGGCGGCGAAGCCGGCCTCGTGCAGCACGAAGCCGCGCTCGGTCTGCACCGGCCCACCCTGGAACACCGGCGTGCGGGCCAGGTCGTCGCGGCCCAGCGGCAATTCGACCTTGTCGAACAGATGGCGCAGGTTGATGTCGCTCGGCTTGTTGATCACCAGCCCCAGCGCGCCGCGGGCGCTGTGCTCGCACAGGTAGACCACGCTGCGGGCGAATGACTCGTCTTCCATGCCCGGCATTGCGATGAGGAAATGATGCGTCAGATTCATCGAAGTGTCATCGGCAGGCATGATATTGATTTTAGCGCTGGCGCCACCGGGCTTTCAGGCATTTGTGTTGCCTGCGCTGCAGGCAGGGTGCTGGCGCCGGCATCGCCTCGCCTTTGCATATTATGGAATCGCCCTACGACGCCGGCCTGATGTGGTTTCGCCGGGACCTGCGGGCCCATGACAACGCCGCGTTGTTCCACGCGCTCAAGGCGTGCCGCCAGGTCCACTGCGTCTTCGTCTTCGATCGTGCCATCCTCGAGCCGCTGCCACGTCGCGACCGGCGGGTCGAGTTCATTCGCGAATCACTGCTGGAACTCGACCGCGACTTGCGCGAGCGGGCCGGGTCACCCGGCGCCGGTCTGATCGTGCGCCATGCGATTGCGATCGACGAGTTGCCGCGATTGGCCCGCGATCTGGCGATCCAGGCGGTGTTTGCCAACCACGACTACGAGCCTCAGTCGATGGTGCGCGATGAATCGGTGCGCGACGCGCTGCAACGTCAAGGCGTCGCCTTCCACACCTTCAAGGACCAGGTCATTTTCGAGCGCGAGGAGATCCTGACCCGGGCCGGGACGCCCTATTCGGTCTTCACCCCGTACCGCACCGCCTGGCTGGCCAAGCTCGACTCGTTCTATCTCAAGTCCTATCCGGTGCGTGCCCACGCTGCGGCGCTGGCCGAGCGGCCACCGGCCCTGCGCCTTGAAGTGCCCGATCTGGGCACACTGGGATTCGAGTCCGGCGAATTGCGCCGCATCGGCATTGCGACCGGCGCGTCCGGTGGCCGCCGCCTCTTTGAGGAATTCATGGCGAGGATCGCCGATTACCAACGCGCCCGCGACTTTCCGGCGCTCAAGGGGCCGAGCTACCTGAGCGTGCACCTGCGGTTCGGAACCGTGTCGATTCGCGAACTTGCAGCGCGGGCCCATGAGCTGGCAAACGGGGGGGACCCCGGCGCCGCCACCTGGCTTGCTGAACTCATCTGGCGCGAGTTCTATTTCCAGGTGCTCGCCAATTTCCCGCATGTCGCCGACAGCAGTGGCCGCAGCCACAGCTTCAAGCCCGCCTACGATGCCATCCCGTGGGAACAAGGCGAAGCGGCGCAGACGCTCTTCGACGCATGGTGCGAGGGACGGACCGGTTATCCGCTGGTCGATGCCGCCATGGCGCAGATCAACCAGACCGGCTACATGCACAACCGACTGCGCATGGTGGTCGCGAGTTTCCTCACCAAGGACCTGGGGATCGACTGGCGCTGGGGTGAACGCTATTTCGCCCGGCAGCTCAATGATTACGATCTGGCCGCGAACAACGGCGGCTGGCAATGGGCTTCGTCCAGCGGTTGCGATGCCCAGCCGTATTTCCGCATCTTCAATCCGGTCGGCCAGAGCCGCAAGTTCGACCCCGAAGGCAAGTTCATCCGGCGCTACCTGCCGCAGCTGGCGCGGCTGCCCACCCGCGACTTGCACGAGCCCTGGGCCGCGAGCGCGCAGGGGCTGGCTGCTGCCGGTGTCGAACTGGGCACGGATTACCCCGCACCCGTGGTGCAGCACGACGAGGCGCGGGAGCGGACGTTGAAGCGCTACCAAATAGTGCGGAAAGCGGCGCGCTGATCAGGCGGCCACCGCAGCGGCGCAGTAGTGCTTCACCAGGCTGAGCAGCTCCTCTTCGGAATACGGCTTGCCCAGGTAGTGATCGACCCCGAGTTCCTTGGCATGATCGCGGTGCTTCTCGGCGATCCGCGAGGTGATCATGATGATCGGCAGGTCCTTCAGCCGGGCATCGCCGCGGATGTTGCGTGCCAGGTCGAAGCCGTCCATGCGCGGCATTTCGATGTCCGACAGAACCACCGTCGGCTTTTCCTCGGCCAGCCGCTCCAGGGCCTGCAAACCGTCGGCCGCCAACGCCACCCGATAGCCCTCGCGCTGCAGCAAACGCTGCGTCACGCGTCGCACCGTGATGGAATCGTCCACCACCAGGATCAACGGAATCTGCGGTGCGACCGGAAGCGCGGGCAAAGCGGCGCCGGCACCGGAGCGCTCCAGCATCTCGGGTTGGGCGTGATCGGCACTGAGCTGACGGGCCTGCTCGCCGTACACGGCCGTGAGCGCGACCGGGTTGTAGATCAGCACCACGGCACCGGAAGCCAACACCGTCATGCCGGCCAGCCCGGGCAGGCGGGCGAGCTGCGGCCCGAGGTTCTTCACCACCACTTCCTGGTTGCCCAGCACTTCGTCCACGTGCATCGCGATTCGTTGCGCGGCGCTGCGGAACACCACCACCGGCATGGTCCGCGCCTGCGGCTCGGTGCTGCGCTGCGAAGCCTGCAACAGCGCGCCGGACCAGTAGAACGGCAGCCGGTCGGCGCCCATCTCGTAGAAGCCGGTGTTGTAGGCCTGCTCGACTTCCTTGGGCGTGGCCCGGCGGACGATCTCGACGACGTTGGCAGGCACGCCGACCGTGAGCTTCCCGCTGCGGATCATCACCACCTGCGTCACGGCGGTGGTCAGCGGCAGCACCAGCTTGAAGGTCGTGCCCTGTCCGCCAGCGGTCTTGGTTTCGATGCGCCCGCCCAGCGCGTTGACTTCGGAGCGCACCACGTCCATGCCGATGCCCCGTCCGGCCAGCTCGCTCACCTGGCCAGCGGTGGAAAAGCCCGGCAGGAAGATCAGGTTGGCCGCTTCGGCGTCTGTCAACTGCTGGGTCGGCGAGACCAGTCCCTGCTGCAGCGCCTTCTGGCGGATCAGCGGCAAGTCCAGCCCGGCACCGTCGTCATGGAACTGGACCGAAACGTCGTTGCCTTCATAGCCCAGGCTGATCAGCACGGTGCCGATCGGGTCCTTGCCGGCCGCGCTGCGCACCTCCGGAGTCTCGATGCCGTGCGCCACGCAATTGCGCAGCAGGTGTTCGAAGGCCGGTGTCATGCGATCGAGCACGCCACGGTCCAGCTCGATCGAACCACCCGCAATGTCCAGCTTCACTTGCTTGCCGGTCTCCTTGGCGGCCAGGCGGATCACGCGGTAGAGGCGATTGGAAATGCTCTCGAACTCCAGCATGCGCGTTCGCAGCAGATCGCGCTGCAGCTCGCGGGTCTGTCGGGCCTGTTCGATCAGGTTGTCTTCGGTGGACTGCACCGTGCGTTGCAGGCTGCGCTGCACCGTGGCCACGTCGTTGACCGACTCGGCCATCATGCGAGTGAGTTCCTGCACCCGGGTGAACCGGTCGAACTCCAGCGGGTCGAATCCCGCCGCTGAATCCCGGGCCTGCGCCAGGCGAGACTGCATCTGCGATTCGGCCTGCAACTCGATGTCGCGCAGCTGCGCGCGCAAACGGTCCAGGTTACCGGTCAGATCGCCCAGCGACACTCGCAGCTGGCGCAGCTCGGCCTCCAGGCGCGAACGGGTGATCATCACTTCACCGGCCTGGTTGACCAGCCGGTCCAGCAATTGCGAGCGAACCCGAACGGCCTGGTTGCTGGCGGCGCGTTGCGGCGCCAGGGTCGAGACGGCCGGCCGCGCCACCAGATCGCGTCCCGCCGACAGGCCGGCGCCTGCAGGCGTGGGTTCCGCCTGTCCGTATACCGGAATGGCTTGCGCTGCATCCTGGTCCTGGGCCTCGGCCTCGACGCCGAAGGTCTGCGGTTCGGCCGGGCTGGCCTGGACGGCTACGCCGGCCGCGCGCACCCGATCGAAGTTGGCCTGCAGCCCGTCGTAGCGTTGCAGCAAGGGCTCGAGGTCAGCGGTGGAGAAATCGCGATCGGAGCCCAGCGACTCGATTTCCGATTCCATCCGGTGCGCGAGTTCGCCCAGCCGCAGGGCACCGGCCAGCCGCGAGCTGCCCTTCAGGGTGTGCAGCGCGCGCAGCACTTCGTCGCGAGCACCGCGGTTGTCGGGCCGGGCGGCCCATTGACGCAGCGCGCCTCCAAGCTGCGGCAGCAATTCCTGGGCTTCCTCCTCGAAGATGGCAAACAGGTCCGGGTCCATCGCGTCCACGATGTCCATGACCTCCTGGTCCTCGTCCTCGGCGATGATGGTGCGCACGGCGGTTGCGGGCTGCACCGGCACCACCGGAGGAGCCCAGACCCCAACCGGGCTGGGCGGGGCAGCTGCGGTCTCGAGCCTGGTTGCGGCAGGCACAGGCAAAGTGAGCTCGCTGTCTTGAAACTCTTCAACGTCGAATGCGCTGTCCTGTCCGTCCGATCGCCGCGGCACTTCGAGCTGGTCGAGCGCCTGCAGCGCCGCAATCACGCGACTGTCGGCCTCCTTCAGAAAACCGGCGGCAAATTGATGCAACAGGCGCCGGATTTCCTCGGCCGCGACGGTGAAGGCCTGTCCATGCTCGGGTGTTCCGTAGGCCAGCGACTGCGTCTTTTGCAAGCTGTTTTCCAGGGCGCGCGCAATGTCGGAGAGCGTCTGGAATCCGACCGTGGCGGAACTGCCAGCCAAGGCGTGCGCCAGGCCCACTGTGGAGTCCGGCATCGGCTGGTTCAACTCCAGCGACCACTCGGCCAATTCGTTGGCGAGCCGGCGCGACCATTCGTCGGCCTCGTTGAGATAGACGTTGTAG
>JAAOZX010000505.1 GCA_012274225.1 Comamonadaceae bacterium
CGGCGCGATGCGCAGCCTGCACGCCGAGGCAGCCGGGGTCGACTGGTACTGGACCCGGCGCGTGACCACGGTGGAGCCCGGCGCACTGGTGTTCGATGACGGTACGCGGCAGCGCTTCGACCTGGTGTTCGACGTGCGCGGCACCGGCGCGCGGCCCGAGTTGCCGGTGCGCGGCGTGCGCGGCGAGACCGTTTGGCTGCATGCGCCCGGCCACGGCCTCGTCCGGCCGGTGCGTCTGTTGCACCCGCGGCACCGGGTCTACCTGGTGCCGCGTCCCGGCGACGTCGTGCTGGTGGGCGCCAGCGAGATCGAGAGCGAGGACCGGTCTGCGGTGTCGCTGCGCAGCGCCGTCGAGTTGATGGCTGCGGCCCACAGCGTGATGCCGGCGCTGGCCGAGGCCCGCATCCTGCGACTGGACGCCAACCTGCGGCCCGCGTTGCCGGACAACGAGCCGCGCGTCGACGTGACGCCTGGTCGGGTTCGTATCAACGGCTTGTTCCGGCACGGCTGGCTGATCGCGCCGGCGCTGGTGGAGTACGCATTGCGGATGTGCGGCTTGAACAACGTGCATCCATTGGCGGAAATCGAAGCATGAAACAGGATGAGGCCATCGCCGTGTCGCTGGATGGCAAGCCCCATTCGGTGCGCGCCGGCAGCACCTTGAGCGACCTGGTCGCGGCACTGGGCCACGCGCCGAACAAGGTGACGTCGGCGGTAAACGGCCTCTTCGTCGCGCGTAACCAGCGCGACGCCTGCCAGTTGCAGCCCGGCGACGCGGTGCTGCTGTTCCAGCCCATAGAAGGCGGTTGAACCATGGACATGAGAGTTGCAAACGACAAGCCCGGCTCCGACACCTGGAGCGTCGGCGACATCACGCTGAACAGCCGCTTCCTGCTGGGAACGGCGCGCTATCCGTCGCCGCAGGTGCTGCGCGACGCCATCGTGGCCGCCGGCACCCAAGTGGTCACCGTCGGCCTGAAGCGCACGCTCGCGGCCGGCGACAACGGCTTCGTCGGGGTGGTGCGGCAGGCGCTGGCCGAGACCGGGGCGCGCCTGCTGCCCAACACCGCAGGTTGCCGCACGGCGCGCGAGGCCG
This sequence comes from Comamonadaceae bacterium, assembly GCA_012274225.1. Taxonomy (GTDB): domain Bacteria; phylum Pseudomonadota; class Gammaproteobacteria; order Burkholderiales; family Burkholderiaceae_C; genus Ramlibacter. Next base: position 1,097 of record JAAOZX010000505.1, read on the forward strand.
TGCAACTGGCGCACATGGCGCGCGAGATGTACGAGACACCCTGGGTCAAGCTGGAGGTGGTGGGCGACGAGCACACCCTGCAGCCCGACATGTTCGAGCTGCTGGCGGCGACCCAGCAACTGGTGCACGACGGCTTCACGGTGTTTCCCTATTGCACCGACGACCTGGTCGGATGCCGGCGCCTGCTCGACGCCGGTTGCCCCTTGCTGATGCCCTGGGGCGCACCGATCGGCTCGGGCCAGGGATTGCTGAATCCGTTCGCCCTGCGCACGCTACGCGAGCGGTTGCCGGACACGGTCCTGATCGTCGACGCCGGCATCGGCGCGCCTTCGCATGCGGCGTTCGCGCTCGAGCTCGGGTTCGACGCGGTGTTGTTGAACACCGCGGTGGCCCAGGCGCGCGATCCGGTGGCGATGGCGCGGGCGTTCAAGCTGGCGATCGAGGCCGGCCGCACTGCGTGCCGCTCGGGCCTCATCGCGCCGCAGGATTTCGCGGTGGCCAGCACGCCGGTGGGCGGCGAGCCGATGTTGCTCGGTGCCGCGCCATGATCAGCGCCGACTGGGAGCCGGACGAGGCCGGTCCTGCGGCGCGGGCCAGGGTCATCGCCTGCTCTTTGCCCGAGGCACGGCAGTTGCTGGGCGATCCGCTCGCGCGAGACAACGCCTTCGCGCCGGCCGTCGCGCGCCGCCTGCGCGAGGCCGGCGCCGGGGCCGTGTGCATCGTGGATGTGGCCGGCGCCGACGGGCGTCCGCTGCACTGGCTGGACAGCGAGCATGCGCGAGGCTGGCTGGCGCCGGCCACCGGCACCGTGCGCCGCAGCGGCGACAGCCGCTTGTTTGCCAAGCACCTCGCCGCCGCCATGGGCCGGGGTTTTGTCGCCGCGGATGCAGCCGTGCTGGCAACGATGGCGACCACCTGGCGCCCGCCGGCGGCCGATCCCGACGCCAAGGAGCCGGAGTTCGTGCACGACCCGGCCTTGCTGCCGCGGCTGTCCTGGGGCGAAGTCGCGCAAATCACCGAGACCCCGGCCGCCACCGCTGCGCGCCGGCGGCTCGACCTGTACGCCATCGTCGACAGCGCCGAGCGTGTGCAGTGCGTCGTGGCGGCCGGTGTGCCCACGGTGCAATTGCGCATCAAGGCGCCGGCGTTGCCGGCTGCGGCATGGCACGCCCGGTTGCGGCGCGAAGTGCAGCGCAGCATCCAGGCCTGCGCCGACGGTGGCGCCGAGCTGTTCATCAACGACCATTGGCAACTGGCCGCCGAACTCGGCGCCCGTGGCGTGCACCTGGGGCAGGAAGACCTGCTGGCGCTCGGGGAGGCCGGGCGTGCGGCGCTGCGGGCGACCGGGCTGGCGCTCGGGGTCAGCTCGCACAGCCTGTGGGAACTGTGCCGCGCCCGTGCCCTGGCGCCGAGCTACATCGCTTGCGGGCCGGTGTGGCCCACGCTGACCAAGGCCATGCCGTGGCGGCCCCAGGGCCTGGACAACCTTGCCTGGTGGTGCCGCATGGCGCAGCTGCCGGTGGTGGCGATCGGCGGCGTGCTGGGCGCGCAGCAGGTGCTGGACGCGGCTCGTTGCGGCGCCGACGGCGTGTGCATCGTGCGCGGCCTGGGCGACCATCCCGGTGAGGTGGTGCCGGGCCTGCAGGCGGCGCTCGAGGCCGGCCGGTCACGGAGCGGGGCCGAGGCGATGCCGGTGGAGTGGCCGCATCCCAGCCTTGCGCTCACCGATTGACAGGTTCAAAGTAGTATCAACTGACTGCAGCCTGACCAAAGGAGGTCACGCCACGGCGCGGGCACCGCGCTTTCAGGCCACAGCCGCCGTGTCAATTAAGGGATTCTCCTAGCGGACCAGCCGATTTGCGTGTCCCAAAACGCGTAACCTCGACCATTCTTTTGTCAATGCAACCGGAAGTCTATGAAGTCAACATTTCTCGCTCTGGCCCTTACGCTGGCCGCGGCATGCACGGCGCAGGCCCAGGACAAATGGGTCATCGGGCAATCGGCGCCGCTGACCGGCGGCAATGCCAAGTTCGGCACCGATATCCGTGACGGCGCGCTGGCCTGGTTCGCGTCGGTCAATGCCAAGGGCGGGGTGCAGGGCCGTCCCATCGAACTGGTGTCCCTGGACGACAAGAACGATCGCAAGCAGGCCGGCGCGAACACCAAGACCCTGCTGGAGAACAAGAACCTGCTGGCGCTGTTCGGCTATGCATCGGCCACCCTGAGCCTGGACGCGCTGCCGCAGGCCGTGGCCGCCGAAGTGCCGTTCTTCGCGCCGTTCTCCGGCGCCAACCCGGTGCGCGTGAACAACCCGGTGCTGTTCACCGTGCGCGCTTCCTACGGCGAGGAGATGGACAAGATCCTCGGCTTCTGGGTCAGCCTGGGCCTGAAGCGCCCGACGGTTCTCTACTACGACGACGAGGTCGGCAAGCAGAACGTGGAGCTGGTGGTCGCCTACCTGAAGAAGGTCAACCTGCAGCCCCAGTCGCTGGGGGTCAAGCGCAACGCGCAGCTCGGCAAGCCCGAGGTGCAGGCGATATTGGCGCAAAAGCCCGATTTCATCGTCAACACGCTGCTGTCCGGTGCGGCCGCGCAGGTGCAAAAGGAACTGGTAGGCACGGGCCACATGATCCCCACCTCCAGCCTGTCCTTCGTCGGTGCCGACCAGTACATCGCGGCGGCCGGGCCGGCCAGCTCCGGCGTTTCGATCGCCCAGGTGGTGCCCAGCCCGTCCAACGTCTCGATGCCGGCCGTGCGCGAATGTGCCAAGGCGCTCGAAGCCGCGGGCAGCAAGACGCCGATGAACAGCACCCAGCTCGAAGCGTGCTTTGCCGCCAGGGTGCTGACCGAAGGCATCCGGCGCGCCCGGAAGCCGGTCTCCGCGCGCACCGTGCTGGAGGCACTCACCAACCTGGGCAGCTACGACCTCGGCGGATTCAAGGTCACCTTCGCTCCCGGCGCGCAGCACGGCAGCAAGTACGTCGAGCTGGCCATGGTCACCCGCGACGGCAAGCTGACCAGCCGTTAGCGAAACTCTGAATAAATCGCTGGAGCGATTTATTCAGAGTTGGCTTGAACAGTGTGGACAGGACCGGCAAAGGTTCTATGGATAGTGTCAAGGGATGCGTGTAACGCGAAGGGCCTCGAAGGGTTGACCGCTTCGCCAGACGGCAAAGGCAATGCGCAAGAGCTTGCGCGCCAGGATCACCAGCGCCTCGGTGGTCTTGAGGCC
>JAAOZX010000506.1 GCA_012274225.1 Comamonadaceae bacterium
CCGGCATCCGGATCGGTGCCGAGGTTCGCCACTGGCAGGAAGGGCGCGCACTGATCTTCGACGACGCCTACGAGCACGAAGCCTGGAACGACAGCGAACGCGAGCGGGTGGTGCTGTTCGTCGACTTCGAGAAGCCGCTCGCCTTCCCGGCGAGTGTCTTGAATCGGTTCCTGCTCGACATTGCTGCCTTCACTCCTTTCCTGCGCGAAGGCGACCGGAACCTGCGACTCTGGGAGCGGCGGTTTTACCGCAGCCGCGAGCATCCTCGCGACTGAGCGAGTAGGCGCGCTACCTCGCGCGCAGTACGGGATCGATGAAATGGCGCCGGTGCCGTTGCGGCAAATCAGCGAACCGCATCAGCATCGGCAACTCGGCAGTATTGAAATCGCGGTCCCAGGCGGGCGCCCCGAGCAGTTCCGCGCCGCAGTTCAGATAGCCCTTGATCAGGGGGGGAACGCTGGCCTTGGCGACCGGCAGCGGCGCTTGGGTCAGGGGCAATGGGCGAAGCGGCCTGACGCGCCGCTCGGCGGGCGCTAAGTGGCTCGCGCTGAGGCGGTGCCAGAGCGCGACCGCTTCCCCGCCCCCGTCCGAAAGCCCGACGCTGGCGCAGCCCAGAGCGACATCCAGCCCATGGCCGATCATGAATTTGCCGAGGGCACTCCATAGGGTAAGGATGGTTCCGCCGGTTCGCCACTTCGGATCGACACAGGCGCGGCCGAGTTCGGCCATGCGGGCACGCAACGGCCCGAGCGGAGCCAGGTCGAACTCGGTTTCGCTGTAGAAGCCTCCGGCGCGCAAGGCGGCCTGTGGCGTCAGCACGCGATATGTGCCGACCACTTGCGGGACAACACACCCGGCCGACCAGGCGCGCACGATGAGGTGCGCGCAGAACTCATCGAACCGATCGGCGTCGTGTCCGGGTGGTACGCCCGGGTAGGCGCAAAGGCGGGCGCCCATCTCTCCTGCGAATACCCGATAGCGGAGACGCTGAGCCTCGCGCAGCTCCTCGGTCTGCGTCACCCAACTGGCCTCGAGCCTGCGCGCCCGCAGCGAGCCCACCGGCTGGCGCGCATCCGTGCTCGAAGCGGAAGCCCTCCGATGGTCCGTCACCTGCATTGAATGCCCTCCCCTTGACTCGTACCCGCCAAGCGCCGGCGAAGCAATTGTCAATCGGAATCAGACCTCGGGCTGCATCCTCCCTGGCGTCATCGACACCACAAGGATCGGGGTGGCGGCAACCACGGGCGACCGCCGCACCCGCTGGATCGGGTGCGTTCACTGGCCAGTACCTCCATGCCGGCCGTCGACCACGTCGTCCGCGGTGATGCTGGAGAACCGATCTGTGCTCGCGAACACCGAAGCGGCCTCCCGCGGTCCGTCACCTTCCGTGGGCGGACCATGAGCAAGGCTCAGCGCACGCCGGCACGCGGCGACGCTTGCGAGTGCGGCCCGCACCGGTCGCGGGCCGCACCACACTCAGCGCAAGATGTCAGCGGCGGCCATCGCCGTGGTCGCCATCGTCACCCTCGTCGTCATCGCTGCGATCCTGCCGGTCCGAGCAGTGCGGCAGCGGTGTCGGAGCGGGCAGTCCCGCCTGCGGCGCCGGCACGCCGAGCGCCACGCCATTGGCGTAGAGCCGCTTTTGTTCCGCGTCGGCGTCTTCGCACAGGAACAGGCGCTGCCTCACCATGCGGTCGAGCGCGCGGCGCACCTGGAACTGGTACTTCGCGAACGTCGGATAGCGCTCCTGCACCGACAACCGCGGGTCGCCGCTGGCCAGCCGATCCGCCTGGGTCTTGGCGAACGGAATGAACTGCCCCGAGGACTCGCAGCCGTCGTTGGCCTGCGCTCCCGCGCGCAGCGCCCAGCCCGTGTAGGTGGCCAGCGGCACCGTCACGTCGGCCAGGCGAACGCCGGCGATGTCGTTGCCGTCGGCGTCGGTGCGCGGCACCCAGGTCGGGTAGATCGGCCCGTTGGCCGGATTGTTCTGGTACGGCGGCGTCACCAGCGGCGGGTTGATGGCGGGGATGCCCTTGGTGTAGTAGTCGGGGCCGTAGTCGAGCAGGTAGCGCGTGGTCTCCAGCCCGGTGTAGGTGACGCCAGGGATGTGCGGGAAGCCCACTCCGTCCTGCGGCAGCGGCGGCGCGAACGTGCCGTTGCGCAGCCGCGGCACTCGGCTTCTCGGCGGTTGCTGGCCCTGCACCCATTCATCGAGCGCGACGAACAACGCCCGTTGCACCGGTGCTGAATCGAGCGGGTTCTGGAATTGCTGGCACGAACCCTTGCTGGTCGCGTTGCCGACGCCATGCTGGTGGCTCGAGATGAAATAGTTGCGCGCGAACGGCGAGTCGGGCAGGTCGCGGCGGCCGTCGGGCGTGGTGTGCAGCAGCGATGCCGCCTTCACCCAGTATTCGTTCGCCGAGTAGACCTCCATTCCCAGCGGACAGGTATTGGTGGCCATGCACCGGTCGTAGCGCCCAGCCGTCTTGCCGGTGATCGGATCGGTCAGCCGCTGATGCGCGAACGGGAACGCGCCTTCGATATAGAGCTGGTCCTGGCGATTCCGCTCCGTGCGGCCGGGCTGCGAGAAACGGTAGTTCATGTTGATGCCGTCGCCCGCCGCGATCCACTGCAG
>JAAOZX010000123.1 GCA_012274225.1 Comamonadaceae bacterium
CGAAGCGAGGAACGAGAGATTGGTTTCCACGGCGTCGAGTTCGCGCTGGTAACTGGCCCGCATGGCCCGGCGCGCGCCGTCCATCAGGGTGCCGGCATCGCTGATGCGGCGTTCGCGCAGCTTGTGGTATTCGCGCATGCCGCTGGCGAAGATGCGCTCCATCGGGCCGGCCAGCTTGGCGTTCTGGGCCGCCGCCGCGAGCAGGTCGTTCAGGCTGGTGCCGCTCCAGAAGTCGCGCTCGAAGTCGTCGTTGAGCGCGTTCACCCGCTTGAGCGTGAAGAGTTTGCGAAAGATGGCGGCCCAGCTGGCGATGGAAACCGCTACCAGCAGCAGCATCACCAGCTGCACCACCCAGCTGGCGTTGAGCACCAGTTGCAGGATCGACAGGTCTTTGGTCATTGTTGGATTGCTTCCAGGAGATTGGGCGGGATTCTCGCAGGCTTCAGGCTGGCCGCTTCCACCCAGCCGATGCGGATGGTGCCTTCACACAGCAGTGCCTTGTTGTCGAGCAGGAAGGCTTCCTGCCTCAGCACCAGGGAGGCGCGCCCAGCCGTTTCGACGCGCGCGGTAACCAAAAGTTCATCATCGAGCCGGGCCGGGCGCAGGTAGCGCAGCGAGGTTTCGCCCACCACGAACATGCCGCCCGTGCTGTCTCGCAGAGCATGCTGCCCGAATCCCAGGGCCCGCAGCCATTCGGTGCGCGCGCGCTCGAAGAATTTCAGGTAATTGGCGTAGAAGACGATGCCGCCGGCATCGGTGTCTTCCCAGTAAACGCGGATCGGGAACTCGAAGGACATCCGTTCAGCCGAGCACGGCACGCAGGCGTGCCGCGGCTTCCTGCAACTGCGCCATGGAATTTGCGGTGGAAAAGCGCACGAAATTGCGGGTCTGGTCGCTGCCGAAATCACGTCCCGGCGTGACCGCCACGTGGGCGCGCTTCATCACCTCGAATGCGAAGTCCCAGCTGTCGCCGACGCCCAGGCGGGCGCAGGCCTTGGAACAGTCGGCCCAGGCGTAGAAAGCCCCGTCGGGCACGACCGGCACCGTCAGCCCCATCGCGTCGAGCTGGGGAATGAACGCATCGCGCCGCGCCTTGAACTGAAGGCGTCGCCGCTCGTATTCGGCCAGGCTGTCTTGCTCGAAACAGGCCATGGCAGCGTGCTGCGCCACGACGCTGGGACAGATGAACAGGTTCTGAGCGAGCCGCTCGAGCGGCGCCACCAGCGCCTCGGGCACGACCATCCAGCCCAGGCGCCAGCCGGTCATGTTGAAGTACTTCGAGAAGCTGTTGAGGCTGATCACCTGGTCGTCGATGGCCAGTCCGCTCTGGCCGAACTCCTCGTCGTAGCTCAGTCCGAGGTAGATCTCGTCGAGCAGCGTGATGCCGCCCTGGCCGCTCACGAAATTGTGGATGCGGCGCAATTCGTCGGGCGCAATCGAGGTGCCGGTGGGGTTGGAAGGGGAAGCCAGCAGCACCCCGCGTGTCTTGGGGCCCCAATGGTTCTCGACCTTGGCGACGCTGAGCTGGAACCGCTCGCTGGCCGTGGTCGGGATCAGCACGGCACGGCCATCCGCGATGCTGACGAATTGCCGGTTGCAAGGATAGCTGGGGTCGGGCATCAGGATTTCGTCGCCGGCGTCGATCAGCGCCAGGCACGCCAGCTGCAAGGCCGCCGAGGCACCTGCGGTGACCACGATTCGCCGGGCCGGCACCTGCAGGCCGAACCGCTGGGCGTACCAGGCGCTGATGCGCTCGCGCAGCGGCTCGAGGCCGAGCGCCTGGGTGTACTGGGTCGCGCCGTCGCGGATCGCCCGGGCGGCGGCCTCCTGCACCCGCGGGGGGGCGGTGAAATCCGGTTCGCCGATGTTCAGGAAAATCATCGGGCGATCGGTGTGTGCGACCTCGCGGGCGATCCGCGATGCCGCCTTGGCAACTTCCATCACATAGAAGGGCTCGACCAGCCGGGCCCGGTTGGAGATCCTCGTCATCGAGCCCTGCCCGCCGCCTTGTCGCTCTCGACCTCGGCCGGGCGCAGCGCCGGCGCCAGTCCATTGAGCACCGCATTCACGTACTTGTGACCGTCGGTTCCGCCGAACTCCTTGGCCAGCTCGATGCACTCGTTGAGCACCACGCGCCAGGGTACGTCGGCACAGTGCAGAAACTCGTAGGCGCCGATCCACATCACCGCGTGCTCGATCGGGGAGATTTCCTCCAGCTTGCGATCCAGCAGCGGCAGAATCAGGGCGTCCAGCTGCGCCGCTTCGTTGACGCAGCCATGCAGCAGCGCGTCGTAGTGCACCGCGTCGGCCTTGTGGAAACCCGCCAGGTCGCGGGTGAAGAGGTCGATGGCCTGGACTTCGTTGCGCCCGACGATGTGCTGATAAAGCGCCTGCACCGCGAATTCACGCGAGCGGCTGCGCGCCGACCTGGCCGAGGCCTTGCGCGGGCTTCCAGCCGGGCCGCTTCGACCCTGACGCGGTGCGCTGTCGGCAAGGTTCTTGGTCTCGTCGCTCATCCCAATTCATCCAGCAGGTTGCACATTTCAATCACGGCGCGAGCCGCATCGCGGCCCTTCTCGGTCTGCCGGGCCCTGGCCTGCTCCAGGTTTTCGGTGGTGAGGATCGCGTTGGCCACCGGCAGCTGATAGTCCAGCGCGACCCGGCTCACGCCAGCGGCCGCTTCGTTGGCCACCAGTTCGAAATGATAGGTCTCGCCACGGATCACGCAGCCCACGGCCACCAGTCCGTCGTAACCGCCTTTTTCCGCCAGTGCCTGCAGCGCGACGGGTACCTCCAGCGCGCCGGGGACTTGAACGTGGTCCAGGTGGTCCTCGGCCACTCCCAGGGCAGCCAGTTCGGTTCGGCAGGCCTGCGCCAGGGCGGCGGTGATGCTTTCATTGAAGCGGGCCTGCACGATGCCGATGTACAGCCCGGTGCCGTCCAGCTTGCCGGACCTGCCCTTTTCTGCGCCAAACATTGGGTTCTTTCGGTTGTCTCAGTGAGGAGCCACGTGGCTCACGATCTCCAGCCCGTAGCCCGCCATGCTCGGCATGCGGCGCGGCGTGCCCATGAGGTCCATGCGATGGACCCCGCATTCGCGCAGGATCTGGGCGCCCACGCCATAAGTGCGCAAGTCCATCCGGCCGCGCTCCGGCGCCTGCGAGGCCTTGGCAGTGCCTTCGAACTGGGCCAGCAACTGTTGCGGATCTTCGCCGCAGTTAAGCAGCACGGCCACGCCGCGGCCTTGCCGGGCGATGTGGCGCAGGCTGGCATCCAGGTTCCAAGAGTGCATCGAGCGGTTGATCTCCAGTGCGTCCAGCACCGACAGCGGCTCGTGGACCCGCACCAGCACGGTTTCGCCCGGTGACCATTCCCCCATCACCAGCGCCAGGTGCAGCCCCTGACTCGGCTTGTCCTTCCACGCGTGCGCCATGAACTGGCCGTGCGCGGTTTGCAGCGGTCGCGCGCCCACCTTTTCGATCAGCGACTCGTTGCGGCTGCGGTGTTCGATCAGGTCCGCGATGGTGCCGATCTTCAGGCCGTGCTCGGCGGCGAATCGCTGAAGGTCGGGCAGGCGCGCCATCGTTCCGTCGTCCTTCATGATCTCGCAGATCACGGCTGCGGGTGTCAGTCCGGCCATGGCCGCGAGATCGCAGCCTGCCTCGGTATGGCCCGCGCGCATCAGGACGCCGCCTTCCGCAGCCTGCAGCGGAAAGATGTGGCCGGGCTGGACCAGGTCTTCCGGCCTGGCGTTGCGAGCCACGGCGGCCTGCACGGTGCGGGCCCGGTCCGCCGCCGAAATGCCGGTGGTCACGCCCTCGGCCGCCTCGATCGAGACGGTGAAGGCGGTCGCGTGACGGGCACCGTTGCGCGTCACCATGGGGGGCAAGCGCAGGCGGTCGCAGCGTTCGCGCGTGGGTGTCAGGCAAATCAGGCCGCGACCGAAGCGGGCCATGAAATTGATAGCTTCCGGGGTGACG
>JAAOZX010000507.1 GCA_012274225.1 Comamonadaceae bacterium
CGAGTGAGTCGCCCAGGGCCCGGCGCCGGGTGAAGAATAGCATCGCGTTCAGTAGCGGATTTTCGGATCGAGCGCGGCGTAGGCCAGGTCGACCACCAGGTTCAACGCAACGGCCAGCACGGTGATCAGCACCACCAGCCCCAACACCAGCGTGTAGTCGCGGTTGCCGGCGCCGTTGACGATCAGCTTGCCAAGCCCCGGCAGCGAGAAGACGGTCTCGGTGACCAGCGCGGCCGTGATCGAGCCGATGGCCAGCGGGCCCAGGAGAGAAACGACCGGCAGCAACGCCGGCTTGATCGCGTGGCGCAGCACCACGACGCGGGTCGGCAGGCCCTTGGCGCGGGCGGTGCGGATGAAGTTGCTGTGCAGCACCTCGATCAGGCTGCCGCGCATGACCCGCGCAATCGTTGCCACATTGATGACTGTGAGCAGTGCCACCGGCAGGATCATGAAGCGCGGCGCGAAGTTGTCCCAGCCGCCCGCGGGCAGCCAGTGCAACCACAGCGCGAACACCAGGATCAGCACCGGGCCGATCACGAACGACGGGATCACGCTGCCGAGGTTGCCCACCAGCATCACGCCATAGTCGGCCGCGCTGTTCTGGCGCAGTGCGGCGGCGATGCCCAGGGCCACGCCCACCACGAACGAAATCACCAGCGACGCGCCGCCAATGGACAGCGAGACCGGCAGCGCCGCCGCCACCAGGTCATTGACCGACCAGTCGGCGTAGCGGAAGGAGGCACCGAGGTCGCCATGCAGCAGATTGTTCAGGTAGTACAGGTACTGCTGCCAGGGCGGCACGTCGAGGTGGTACTTGGCCTGCAGGTTGGCCAGCACCGCTTGCGAGACGACACGTTCGGCGTCGAACGGGCCGCCGGGCGCGGCGTGCACCAGCAGATAGCTGACGGTGATGACTGCCAGCAGGGTGGGGATCGTCGCCAGCAGCCGGCGCAGCGTGTAGGACCACATTCAATGCTTGATGATGTACAGGTCCTTGCTGCGGAAACGGTCTTGCACGTTTTCCAGCGAATACCCGCCGACGTACGATTTGACCAACCGGGGCAGCGAATACTGCAGCAGCGGGATGATCGGATAGTCCTCCATGATCATCGCCGATGCCTGCGTCAGCAGCGCCTTGCGCTTGGCCTGATCGGTCTGGTCGGTGCCCTGCTTGATCAGATCCTCCGCCTTGCGGTTGCAATTGAAGTTGTTGTTCTGGTCCGAATCGCAGCGCACCAGGGCGAGAAAGCTGGTGGCATCGTTGTAGTCGGCGAGCCAGCCGTTGCGCGCCATCTCGAACGACCCGTCGTGCCGCTTCTTGAGCAGCACCTTGAATTCCATCGCCTCCAGCTCCACGTTCAGCCCCAGCTTGGTCTTCCATTCCGAAGCCGCGAAGATGGCCATCTTCTTGTGGTACTCGCTGGTGTTGTACGAGAACGTGAAACGGGTGCCGGGCTTGACGCCGGCCTGCGCCAGCAGTGCCTTGGCTTCGGCGACCCGCCTGGCCATCGGCCAGCTGGCCCAGTCGTACGCGGTCACGTCGGCGCCCTGGAGACCCTTGACCATCAGCCCATAGGCCGGAGCCTGGCCGTCTGCGGTGATGCGCTGCGCCAGGATGTCGCGGTCGATCACCATCGACAGCGCCTTGCGCACCCGCACGTCCTTGAACGCCGGGCTCTGGGTCTGGTAGGAGTAGTAGCGCAGCCCGATGATGGGCGAATTGCGGATCTCCTTCGGGAATTGCTGCTTGTACTTCTCGTAGGTGCCGGGCGGCAGCTGGTTGACCCATTCGTTCTCGCCGGACTCGTAGAGCTTGACGTCCGCGTTGTCGTCCTCCACCGGCAGGTAGGTGACCTCGGTCAGTTGCACATTCTTCGCGTCCCAGTACTGCGGGTTCTTCTCGAGGACGATCTTGCTGTTCACCTGCCATTGCTTCAGGACGAAGGCGCCATTGCTCACAAGGTTGCCCGGCTTGGTCCAGTCTCTGCCGAACTTCTCCAGCGAGGGTTGGTGGACCGGCCCCAGGTTGTTGTTGGACATCAGGCCGGGCAGGAAAGTGACCGGGAAGGCCGTCCTCACCTCCAGCGTGAACTTGTCCAGCGCCTTCACTCCGATCTCGGCCGATGGCTTCTTGCCTTCCGCGATCTCCTTGCCGTTGGCCAGGAACACGCCGAACGTGGTGGCGTAGGTGGAGGCGGTCTTGGGATCGAGGAAGCGGCGGATGCCAAACACGAAGTCCTGCGCCGTCACCGGGTCGCCGTTGGACCATTTGGCGTTCTGGCGCAGCTTGAAGACCCAGGTCACCGGATTGGTCTGCTTCCAGCTCTCGGCCACGCCCGGCACGATCTTGCCCGCGCTGTCGTTGGCCGTGAGGCCCTCGAACAGGTCCCGGGTGAGGTTGTTCGCGCCCACCGATTCGGCCAGGGCCGGATCCAGCGTCTCGGGCTCGGATCCGTTGTTGCGCACCAGGTGCTGTGTCGGGTGCAACTGCACGCCGGGGGGGACCACCGCGGCG
>JAAOZX010000508.1 GCA_012274225.1 Comamonadaceae bacterium
ACAAAGAAAGGAGGTGCGCCGCCGGGCGCATATCCCGGCGCTGCTGCGCCCCCCGGGCGCATATCCCGGCAACGAGGCCTGCGCCTTGTTATCCTCCCCTCCCATGACTGCCGAAATCAAGAGCACCAGCCGGGGCCGGACCATGGTCCTGACGTTGAGCAACCCGGAACACCGCAATGCCTTGGGTCCGGAAATGTACGCGGCCGGCGTCGAAGCGCTGAGCGTGGCCGAGGGCAATCCGGAGATCCGCAGCGTGGTGATTACCGGCGAGGGCGCGATGTTCTGCGCCGGCGGCAACCTGCAACGGCTACAGGCCAACCGGCAACAGCCGCCCGAAGTCCAGGCGCAAAGCATCGAGGGCCTGCACAGCTGGGTCGAGGCGATCCGGACCTTCCCCAAACCGGTGATCGCTGCGGTCGAGGGCGCCGCCGCCGGCGCCGGCTTTTCGCTGGCGCTGGCCTGCGACCTGATCGTCGCCGCTGACGACGCGGTCTTCGTGATGTCCTACAGCAACGTGGCGCTGTCGCCCGATGGCGGCGCGAGCTGGAGCCTGTCGCATGCGTTACCGAGACAATTGGTCGCTGAATTGCTCATGTGCGGCGAGCGCGTCAACGCGCCGCGATTGCACGATCTCGGCGTGGTGAACCGCCTGGCTGCGCGCGGCGAGGCACTGGACCGCGCACTGGCCCTGGCGGAGCAGCTCAACGGCCGGGCGCCCAATGTGCTGGCCAGCATCAAGGACCTCATGAACGACGCGCCGGGCGCCACTTTGACCCGGCAATTGGCCAGCGAACGGGATCACTTCGTGCTGAACCTGCACCATGACAACGCCGGCGTGGGGATCGCGGCGTTCCTGGCCAAACAGCGTCCCAGCTACGAATAACGGTGGTCTGGTCGTCGAAGGCAGCCGGGGCCACAACCCGCTTGTTGTCCGGCGGTCCCGCACGCGACAATGGGGGTGCCGCTCAGTCACTCAAAAGACAGACCATGGATGACCCCATTCTTACCATCGAAGAACGAGAAGCGATCAATGCCGGTCGCTGGTTTTCTTCCCTTTCCCCCTCGCTTCGTCACGACATCCTGCGATGTGCCTACGTCAAACGTTTCAAGGACGCCGACCTCATATCCGCTCGCGGCGATCCGCCGGAGGAGTGGATCGCCTGCGCGAAGGGCGCGGTGCGGGTGAGCTCCACCTCGATTTCCGGCAAGCAGGTGACGCTCACGTACGTGGAGCCGGGCATCTGGTTCGGCGACGTGGCGATCTTCGACGGCGACCGGCGCACCCACGATGCCTATGCGCACGGCGATTCCACCATCCTCTGCGTGGCGCGCGGCGACCTGCGCAAGATCCTCAGCCAGCATGTGGAGCTGTACGAAGCCTTGCTGCGCCTGCACGCGCGGCGCATCCGGCAGCTGTTCGGACTGGTCGAGGACCTCAACACCCTGCCCTTGCGCGCGCGGCTGGCCAAGCAATTGACCCATCTGGTGCGCAGCTACGGCGTGCCGTCGCTGTCGGACGGGCGCGAGGTGCGCATCGGGCTGCAACTGGCCCAGGAAGAGCTGGCGCAATTGCTGGGCGCTTCGCGGCAGCGAGTCAACCAGGAACTGAAGGCCATGGAGCGCGAGGATGTGATCCGCATCGAGCCGGGTGGGCTGGTCGTGCGCAACCGCGAAGCGCTGATGCGCATCATCGATGCCGACAACTAGGCTCATGAAGGGGACCCGTTGAGCGAGTTCGACCATTTCATCGGCACCGGCCCGGTCTCCGGCAAACACGCCGTCGACGTCGCCGCCCTGTCGGCTTGGCTGTCGCAGCACCTGGAAGGCTTTGCCGGCCCGCTCACCCTGGAGCTGTTCAAGGGCGGACAGTCCAATCCCACCTACAAGCTGATCACGCCGCAGCGCAGCTACGTGATGCGCGCCAAGCCGGGGCCGGTGGCGAAGCTGCTGCCATCGGCGCACGCGATCGAGCGTGAGTTCGCAGTGATGCACGGCCTGCACGGCACCGGCGTGCCGGTGCCGCGCATGCACTGCCTGTGCGAGGACGAATCGGTGATCGGCCGGGCGTTCTATGTGATGGAGTTCATGGCCGGCCGGGTGCTGTGGGACCAGGCCCTGCCGGGCATGACGCCGGCCCAGCGCGGCGAGATCTACGACGAGATGAACCGCGTGATCGCCGCGCTGCACACCGTGAAGTTCGCCGAGCGCGGCTTGGCCGGCTACGGCAAGCCCGGCAACTACTTCGACCGGCAGATTGGCCGCTGGAGCAAGCAATACAAGGCTTCGGCCGACGGCGCCGGCCCCATGAGCCAACCCATTCCCGAGATGGAAAGGCTGGTCGAATGGCTGCCGGCGCACATCCCGGCCGCCGCGCGCGACGAGCGGCTGGTTTCCATCGTCCACGGCGACTACCGCCTGGACAACCTGATGTTCCACGCCGACCAGCCACGCATCATCGCGGTGCTCGATTGGGAACTCTCGACCCTGGGCCACCCCCTGGCCGATTTCAGCTACCACTGCATGGCCTGGAACATCCCGCACGGATCGTTCCGCGGCATCGGCGGGCTGGACCATGCGGCGCTGGGCATCCCGTCGCAGGACGAGTACATCCGCCGCTATTGCCAGCGCACCGGTCTGGCCAGCGCGCAGTCCCTGAAGGCCGACTGGAATTTCTACATGGCCTACAACATGTTCCGCATCGCCGCCATCCTGCAGGGCATCGCCAAGCGGGTGGAGGCCGGCACCGCCTCCAGCCCGCAGGCGGCCGCATCCGGCGCCAGCGCTCGCCCCATGGCCGAACTGGCCTGGAAGTTCGCGCAGCAGGCCTGACTCCCTTTCCTCCCAGACAACGCAAAGGACCATCATGGACTTCGAATACAACGCCAAGACCCGCGAACTGCAATCCCGCCTGCTGAAGTTCATGGACGACCACATCTATCCGAACGAGAAGGCGGTCGAACAGGAGCTGGCGGCCAACACCAAGGCCGGCAAGCGCTGGACCCCGCTGCAGGCCATCGAGACGCTCAAGCCCAAGGCGCGGGCCGCGGGTTTGTGGAACCTGTTCCTGCCGGTCGACAGCGCCCAGCACTCCGGCTACCAGGGCGGGGGCCTCACCAACCTGGAATACGCCCCGCTGGCGGAGATCATGGGGCGGGTGATGTGGAGCAGCGAGGCCTTCAACTGCTCGGCGCCCGACACCGGCAACATGGAGACGATCGCCCGCTACGGCTCCGATGAAATCAAGGCGCGCTGGCTCAAGCCCCTGCTCGAGGGCCAGATCCGCTCTGCCTTCGCGATGACCGAGCCGGAGGTCGCGTCGGCCGATGCCACCAACATCTGCACCAGCATCCGGCGCGAAGGCAACGAGTACGTGATCAACGGCCACAAGTGGTGGACCTCGGGCGCCGCCGATCCGCGCTGCGCCGTCTTCATCACCATGGGCAAGACCGATCCCGACGCGCCCAAGCATTCGCAGCAGAGCATGATCATCGTCCCGGCCGACACCAAGGGCGTGCGCGTCGTGCGTCCGCTGTCGGTGTTCGGCTACGACGACGCGCCGCACGGCCATGCCGAGATGTACTTCGAGAACGTCCGGGTGCCGGTCTCCAACATCCTGCTGGGCGAGGGCCGCGGTTTCGAGATCGCCCAGGGCCGGCTTGGCCCGGGCCGAATCCACCACTGCATGCGCCTGGTCGGCCTGGCCGAGCGCGCGCTGGAGCTGATGTGCCGGCGATCGCTGTCGCGCGTGGCGTTCGGCAAGACCGTGGCGCAGCAGGGCGTCACCCAGGAGCGGATCGCCGAGGCGCGCTGCAAGATCGACATGGCGCGCCTGCTCACGCTGAAGGCGGCCTGGCTCATGGACACCGCAGGCAACAAGGTGGCCAAGACCGACATCGCGATGATCAAGGTGGTCGCGCCGACCATGGCCTGCCAGGTGATCGACTGGGCCATGCAGGCCCACGGCGGCGGCGGCGTCAGCGGCGACTTCCCGCTGGCCCACGCATTTGCCAGCGCCCGCACCCTGCGCTTTGCCGACGGTCCGGACGAAGTGCACCGCGCCTCCATCGCCAAGTGGGAACTGGGCAAGTACGGCGCCCACGGCGCCGAGGCGCCGGCCAAGCGCGGCTGAAAGCGCTTCAGGCGACCGGCGGGAAGGCGGTCAGCGCGGACTCGCAGGCCCTGGTGAAGATCAAGGCAGCGTGCTGCAGCGTGGCCATGTTGGCCGGCGTGTACTCCATGCGCAGGTAGGCCTTGCCGCGCAGCAGCAGGATCATGAACGGGACCTCGGCCGACGGCGCTGGCTGGGGCCAGTCCAGCATGACCTGCGCCAGCTGCGGGTCGATCCATGCCAGCGCCGCCTCGCGGCTATCGCTCAGCACGCTGTAGCGGCGCCAGAAGTCCTCGGACAGGCTGTCCCACGCCAATTCGTCGAACATGGAAAGCCAGCGCATTTCCTCGGGCAGGTTCGGGGCCGCCGAGGTCTGCAGCGGGTCGGTGTAGAGCTGGAACGCCTTCTTCTCCAGCGATTCGCGCAGCGGCCGGCTCATGACCAGCACGGCCAGGTCCTCGTCGATCCCCAGTTGCGCGCGTGCGCGCAGTTCCTTGCCGCGAATGAACTCGCGGGCCGGCTTGCCCACTTCCATGCGCCAGCGCTTGCCGCGCAATTTGCCTTCGAGCGCGAGATTGCTGCTGGCCGGGTCGGCCGAAAAACCGAACCCCTGGGTCGCGGCCCACTCCGACAACGGCCCTTCGGCCACGCGCATGCCCGGAACCTGGGTCTCGTCGGCTGCGTGGCCAGTGGCGGCATCGCGGGAAAAGGCTTTCCGGATTCGATCGAACATGGAACGACTGGGGGGGCTAAAGTGGCATTATTGAATCAAATCCACCGAGGAGTGCCACAGTGATCGAGGTTTTTTCCTGGCCCACGCCCAATGGCCACAAAGTTCACATCATGTTGGAAGAATGCGGATTGGCTTACCGGGCAGTTCCGGTGAACATCGGCGCCGGCGACCAGTTCAAGCCCGAATTCCTCGCAATCAGTCCCAACAACAAGATCCCGGCCATCACCGATCCCAAGGGGCCCGATGGCCGGCCGATCTCGTTGTTCGAATCGGGCGCGATCCTGGTCTACCTCGCTGCGAAAACCGGCAAGTTCATGCCGGCTTCCGATCGCGCCAGGTATGAGGTGCTGCAGTGGTTGATGTTCCAGATGGGCAGCGTGGGCCCGATGCTGGGCCAGGCGCATCACTTTCGCATGTATGCGCCCGAGAAGCTTCCCTATGCGATCGACCGCTACAGCAACGAGGCCAGGCGGATCTATGGCGTGATCGACCGGCGCCTGTCCGACAGCGCCTTCCTGGGCGGGCCCGAGTATTCGATCGCCGACATCGCCACCTTTCCGTGGCTGCGCAGCTGGGAAAACCAGGGCATCGTGCTGGCCGAGTACCCGCGCCTGAAGGCCTGGTTCGAGCAGATCGCCGATCGTCCGGCCGTGCAGCGCGGCGTGAAGGTGCTGGCGGAATACCGCAAGCCGATCCGCGACGAGAAAGAGCGCGAGATCCTGTTCGGCAAAACCCAGTACGAGCGCCGTTAAACTTGGACCGGCTCGGCCCCGGCGTCCATGGCCTCGCGCAAGAGCCGCTTCATCACCTTGCCATTGGCATTGCGCGGCAGCGGTGAAGCGGACCAGGTGATCGTTTCCGGCACCTTGTAATCGGCCAGCTGCTGCGCGCAGTGCCGGCGCAGCGCGTCGTCGTCGGGTGCGACGCCCGGGCCGTAGACCACGGCGTGGACACGTTCGCCCAGCACCGGGCACGGCCGCGGGACCACGGCCGCCTCCAGCACGCCCGGAAATGCCATGAGAACGTTCTCCACCTCGATCGAGTAGATCTTGTAGCCGCCCCGGTTGATCATGTCCTTCTTGCGATCGTTGACCCGCACATAGCCCTGTTCGTCGATCCAGCCGAGGTCGCCCGAGTGCCAATACCCGGCCGTGAACGAAGCCGCGGTGGCCTGCGGGTTGTCCCAATAGCCCGGCACGACCATCGGGCCGGCGATCCAGAGTTCCCCGACTTCCCCGCGCGGCAGCTCGACCCCCTGCTCGTCCATGACCAGGACCCGGGCCGCCGGCAGCACGACCCCGACGCTGTCGGCTTGCGACTGCGTGTCCCCCATCGGCATCATGGTGGTGGGCGATGTGGTTTCGGTCGCGCCGTAGGCGTTCAGCAAAGTCAGGCCGGGCAGGCGCTGGGCCAGCGCTTCGATGGTAGCCATCGGCATCGGGGCGCCGCCATAGCCGCCGATCCGCCAGGCGTCCAGCTTCGCGTCGGCAAAACCCGGCTGGCGCAGGCACAGGTTGTACATGGCCGGCACCATCAAGGTATGGGTGATGCGCTCGGCCTGCAGCAGGGCGATGAAGCCGTCGGCCTTGAACTCCGGCACGATGACGATGGTGCCGCCCACGTGCAGCATGCTGGCGATGACGGCGATCAGCCCGGTGACGTGGCTCGCGGGCACGGCCAGCGCGGAGCGGTCCTGCGGACCCAGCTTCATGCAGCCCTGGTAGTGCATGGCCGAATGGACGATATTCACGTGCGTGAGCATCGCGCCCTTGGGATGGCCGGTGGTGCCCGAGGTGTAGAGGATCACGGCGACATCGGTTTCCGCTCCCGGGTGCGGCAGGGCCGCCGGGTCACCGCCGGCCAGGAGACTGTCCAGGTCCAGCCAGTCGGCGCTCGGCGCGGGCCCGATGCTGACACGCAGCTTCAGATCGGGTGCTTCCAGGCCCTGCGGAATCCGCTCGGCGAGCGACGCCACGGCGATCGCAGCCACTGCCCCGCACTGGCGGGCGATGTAGGCCAGCCCGGGCCGCTGTTCGCGCGCGCCGACCGGAACCGCGACAGCGCCTAGCCGCTGCAGCGCCAACAGCACGAAAACGAATTCGGCCCGGTTGTCGATGAACATCACCACCCGATCCCCGGCGGTCACGCCATTGGCCTGCAGCCCGGCCGCCAGCTTGGAGGCTGTCACGTTGCAGTGCGCATAGGTCCAGCGCTGGCCGCCGCAGACCAGTGCCTCGGCGTCGGGACGGGCCGCCAGCGAG
>JAAOZX010000002.1 GCA_012274225.1 Comamonadaceae bacterium
AGGCACATCGAGCAGCCGGGCTCGCGCCACTGGAAGCCGGCGGCCTTGAAAATCTCGTGCAGTCCCTCGCGCTCGGCCTGTTCCTTCACCAGCCCCGACCCGGGCACCACCATCGCGAGTTTGACGTTCTTGGCGACCTTGTGGCCGAGTTTCTTGACCATGGCCGCGGCCTCGCGCATGTCCTCGATCCGGCTGTTGGTGCAAGAGCCGATGAAGACCTTGTCCACATAGATGTCATTGAGTGCCTTGCCAGGCTCCAGGCCCATGTACGCCAGCGCCCTTTCGATCGCGTCGCGCTTGCTGGCGTCCTTTTCCTTGTCCGGGTCGGGCACTCGCGCGTCGACCCCGAGAACCATCTCCGGCGAGGTACCCCAGGTGATCTGGGGAATGATCGCGGCCGCATCGAACTCGACCACCGAGTCGAATTTGGCATCGGCGTCGGAGTGCAGGGTGCGCCAGTAGGCGACCGCCTGTTCCCACTCGACGCCGGCAGGCGACAGCGGGCGACCCTTCAGGTACGCGATGGTCTTCTCGTCCACCGCCACCAGCCCGGCGCGCGCGCCGGCCTCGATGGCCATGTTGCAGACCGTCATGCGGCCTTCCATCGACAGCCCTCGGATCGCCGAGCCGGAGAACTCGATGGTGAAGCCGGTGCCGCCGGCAGTGCCGATCCGGCCGATCACCGCCAGTACCAGGTCCTTGGCCGTCACGCCGCGGGCGAGCTTGCCTTCGACCTTGATCAGCAGGTTCTTCGCTTTCCTGGCCAGCAACGTCTGGGTGGCCATCACGTGTTCGACTTCGCTGGTGCCGATCCCGTGTGCCAGTGCGCCGAACGCACCGTGAGTGGAGGTATGGGAATCGCCGCAGACCACGGTCATCCCTGGCAAGGTGGCACCCTGCTCGGGACCGATCACATGGACGATGCCCTGGCGCTTGGACAGAAACGGGAAGTAGGCGGCCGAGCCGAACTCGCCGATATTCTTGTCCAGAGTCGTGACTTGTTCCTTGCTGATCGGGTCCGTGATTCCGTCGTAGCCGCGCTCCCAGCCAGTGGTCGGGGTATTGTGGTCTGCGGTGGCGACGATCGAGCTGACGCGCCAGACCTTGCGTCCGGCCTGCCGCAATCCTTCGAATGCCTGCGGGCTCGTCACTTCATGGACCAGGTGGCGGTCGATGTAGAGGATGGCGGTGCCGTCTTCCTCGGTGTGCACGACGTGCTCGTCCCAGATCTTGTCGTAGAGGGTTCTTCCCATGGGTATTTCCTGTGGAGTCGATTTTATTCGGAGGTCGCTGTCCCGGCCCGTTTGGCCGGTACTGCCAGATGGTTCAGCAGCAACCGGCCGGTGACCGCACGGCCGAGAAGTCGCGGGCGACCAGTTCGCGCTCGGCCGCCTTCCCGATCGAGCCCGGTTCGCAAGCTGCAAGGAATAGCTGCAGCGACGTCGGGTCGATGCGGCGGGCGATCGCGCGTTCCGAAGGTTTCAAGGCCTGAGCTCTGGTCATCGCGGATGGCGATGAGAAGCAGGATTTTGCCCTAACAGCCTGCGGCATCGTCATCGTGATCGGATATGACGGTGTTGCCAAATGGCCATCAAGCGCCCGCCGAGGCGAGCTCGCAGGGGTCAGCACCTATGAAAAAGCCCGCCGAAGCGGGCTCCTGCGGGGAGGCGAATGCTTAGCGCTTGGCGAGCGGCTTGACGTCGCGGCGGGTCGAGCCGGTGAACAGCTGGCGCGGCCGGCCGATCTTGTACTCGGGGTCCCCGATCATTTCGTTGAGCTGGGCGATCCAGCCGACGGTGCGGGCGGCCGCGAAGATCGCGGTGAACAGGGATACCGGGATGCCGATGGCGCGCTGCACGATACCGGAATAGAAGTCGACGTTCGGGTAGAGCTTGCGCGAGACGAAGTATTCGTCTTCCAGGGCGATCTTCTCCAGCGCCATGGCCAGCTTGAACAGCGGGTCGTTGTGCAGGCCCAGCTCGCCCAGCACTTCCTTGCAGGTTTCCTGCATCAGCTTGGCGCGCGGGTCGTAGTTCTTGTACACCCGGTGGCCGAAGCCCATCAGCTTGACGCCCGAGTTCTTGTCCTTGACCTGCTTGATGAACTCGCCGACCTTTTCCACGCCGCCCTGGGCCTGGATGTCGTGCAGCATGTTCAAGCACGCTTCGTTGGCACCGCCGTGGGCCGGGCCCCAGAGGCAGGCCACGCCCGCCGCGATCGCGGCGAACGGGTTCGTGCCGGACGAGCCGCACAGGCGCACCGTCGACGTCGAGGCGTTCTGCTCGTGGTCGGCGTGCAGGATGAAGATGCGGTCCATCGCGCGCACCAGCACGTCGTTGGGCTTGTAGTCCTCGCACGGCGTTGCGAACATCATGCGCATGAAGTTGCCGGTGTACGACAGGTTGTTCTGCGGGTACATGTACGGCTGGCCCACCGAGTACTTGTAGGCCATGGCCACCAGCGTCGGCATCTTGGCGATCAGCCGGATCGCGGCGATCTCGCGGTGCTGCGGATTGGTGACATCGGTGCTGTCGTGATAGAAGGCCGAGAGCGCGCCGACCAAGCCGGTGAGCACCGCCATCGGGTGCGCGTCGCGACGGAAACCGCGCAGGAAAAACTGCATCTGCTCGTTGACCATGGTGTGCATGGTCACGGTGCGCTCGAAGTTTTTCTTGGCTTCGGCGTTCGGCAGCTCGCCATACAGCAGCAGGTGGCAGGTTTCCAGAAAATCGCACTGGGTGGCCAGCTGTTCGATGGGATAGCCGCGATACTGCAGCTCGCCCTTGTCACCGTCGATATAGGTGATGGCCGACTGGCAGGATGCCGTCGACAGGAAGCCCGGATCGTAGGTGAACATTCCGGTCTGGGCGTAGAGCTTGCGGATGTCGATGACGTCGGGGCCCACGCTGCCGTGGTAGACGGGCATCTCGACATTCGGGCTGCCATTGCTGAATGACAGGGTGGCTTTGTTGTCGGCGAGTTTCATAGCGTCTTCCTAGAGAGTTTCATGTCCCAACATCCGGCGATGCGCCTGACGTGCGCAGCATCTCCAGCACTTTTTTTACTTCGTTTGTTTTGATATCGCCCTCGGGTTCCCTGCGGCGCAGCAGCAGGTCCAGCAGGTCGTTGTCTTCCAGATCCATCAACTGGCTCAATGCTCGAGCCTGGGTCACGGTGATAGCCGCGTGCCGCGCGAAAAACCGCTCGATCAGGAGGTCATTCTCCAGCAAACCCCGTCGGCACCGCCACTTCAGTTTGTTGAGCGCGCCCTGCCCGATGAGTTCGTCGCCCGATGCTCCAGGCATCGCCGCCGCGCCCCTTTCGGGGCGGGGTTTCTCGCCGGGGGGCGGACGATCTTTCAATAGCTCTCTCCAGTACTGCTTGCCTGCTAGATGGTCCGGCGAACCATCAACTCCTTGATCTTGCCGATCGCCATCGTCGGGTTCAGTCCCTTGGGACAGACATCCACACAATTCATGATGGTGTGGCAACGAAACAAACGATACGGATCGTCCAGGTTGTCCAGCCGCTCGGCGGTGGCCTCGTCGCGGCTGTCGGCAAGGAACCGGTAAGCCTGCAACAACCCCGCCGGGCCGACGAACTTGTCCGGGTTCCACCAGAAGCTGGGGCAACTGGCGGAGCAGCTCGCGCACAGGATGCACTCGTACAGCCCGTTGAGCTCGTCGCGCTCTTCGGGTGACTGTAGCCGCTCCTTGTCGGGGGGCACATTGTCATTGATCAAATAAGGCTTGATCGAGTGGTATTGCTTGAAGAACTCGGTCATGTCCACGATCAAGTCGCGGACCACAGGGAGGCCGGGCAGGGGTTTCAGGACGATCGGGTCCTTGATCGTGCGCATGTTGGTGAGGCACGCCAGGCCGTTCTTGCCGTTGATGTTCATCGCGTCCGAGCCGCAGACACCCTCGCGACAGGAACGGCGGAAGGACAGGGTCGGGTCCTGGGCCTTGAGCTTCATCAGGGCGTCCAGCAGCATGCGCTCGTCGCCTTCGAGCTCGATCTCGATGGTTTGCATGAAGGGCTTGGCATCCTTCTCGGGGTCGTAGCGGTAGATCTGGAAAGTTCGCTTTTGCATGGTCTCACCTGGTTGGGAGACCGATCCGCCGGACCGGCCCCGCGGATTGTCAGAAAGTGCGAACTTTGGGCGGCACCGAGGCTACCGAGAGTGGCGTGAGCTGAACCGGCTTGTAGGACAGACGGTTGCCTTCGCGGTACCAGAGCGTGTGCTTCAGCCAGTTGGCGTCGTCCCGGCCCAGCGGTGCCACCGGGTCGTCGGCCGGTCGCTCGTACTCGCTCACCGTATGGGCGCCGCGGCACTCCTTGCGCGCCGCCGCGGAAACGATGGTGGCCTGGGCGCATTCGATCAGGTTCTCGACCTCCAGCGCCTCGACCCGGGCGGTATTGAAAACCTTCGATTTGTCCTTGAGCGCCAGGCCTTGTACCCGTTCCCGCAGCGCCGCGATCTGCTGCACGCCCTGGTCCATCATGGCCTGGGTCCGGAAGACGCCGGCGTGCTTTTGGATCGACGCCCTGATGTCGTTGGCCACGTCCTGGGCGTACTCGCCGCCGGTGCTGTTCTCAAGCCGGTTCAGACGCTCCAGGGTGCGGTCGGTCGCATCGGCCGGGAGTGGCTTGTGCGAACGGCTGCTGCTGGCAAATTCCACGATGTGGTTGCCCGCGGCCCGGCCGAACACCAGCAGGTCGAGCAGCGAATTCGTGCCCAGCCGATTGGCGCCGTGTACGCTGACGCAGGAGCATTCACCGACGGCGTACAGGCCGTTCACGGCCGCGTTGGAAACCCCACCTCTTTCGATCACAACCTGTCCATGGATGTTGGTCGGGATGCCGCCCATCTGGTAGTGGATGGTGGGCACGACCGGAATCGGCTCCCGGGTGATGTCGACGTTGGCGAAGTTGGCGCCGATCTCGTAGACCGACGGCAGCCGCTTGTGGATCGTCTCGGCGCCCAGGTGGTCCAGCTTGAGCAGGACGTAGTCCTTGTTGGGGCCACAGCCGCGTCCTTCCTTGATTTCCTGGTCCATCGAGCGCGAGACGAAGTCGCGCGGCGCCAGGTCCTTCAGGGTGGGGGCGTACCGTTCCATGAAACGTTCGCCATTGCTGTTGAGCAGGATCGCTCCCTCGCCGCGGCAGCCCTCCGTCAGCAGCACTCCTGCGCCCGCCACACCGGTGGGGTGGAACTGCCAGAACTCCATATCTTCCAGCGGGATGCCGGCCCGGGCGGCCATGCCCAGGCCATCCCCTGTGTTGATGAACGCATTGGTCGAGGCGGCGAAGATGCGGCCCGCACCTCCGGTGGCCAGCAAGGTGGTCTTGGCTTCGAGGATGTGCAGGTCGCCGGTCTCCATCTCCAGCGCCGAGACGCCGACAACGTCGCCGTCGGCGTCTCGGATCAGGTCCAGTGCCATCCATTCGACGAAGAAGCTGGTCCTGGCCTTGACGTTCTGCTGGTACAGCGTGTGCAGCATGGCGTGGCCGGTGCGATCGGCGGCGGCGCAGGCGCGCTGCACCGGTTTTTCGCCGTAATTCGCGGTGTGGCCGCCGAAGGGACGCTGGTAGATGGTGCCGTCCGGGTTGCGGTCGAACGGCATCCCCATGTGCTCGAGGTCGTAGACGGCCTTGGGGGCCTCGCGGCACATGAACTCGATCGCGTCCTGGTCCCCGAGCCAGTCGGAGCCCTTGATCGTGTCGTAAAAATGGAAGTGCCAGTTGTCCTCGCTCATGTTGCCGAGCGAGGCTCCGATTCCGCCCTGGGCCGCCACGGTGTGCGAGCGTGTCGGGAATACTTTCGACAGCACGGCCACGTTCAGGCCGGCACGCGCCAGCTGCAGCGAGGCGCGCATCCCGGAGCCGCCGGCGCCGACGATGACGACGTCGAACTTGCGCCGGGTGATGGCGCTGGAGGTGAAGGACATGCTCACAATCTCCAGAGGACCTGGATGGCCCAGCCGGCACAGCCGGTGAGCCACACGATGGTGAAGACCTGCAGCGCCAGGCGCAGCCAGACCGGCTTGACGTAATCCATCCAGACGTCGCGCATGCCCACCCACACGTGCCAGAGCAGGGCGGCGATGACAGTGAAAGTCAGCACCTTCATCCACTGGGCGGTGAACATGCCGGCCCACTTGTCGTAGCCGGAGATGGCGATGAACTTGCCGGCGCTGTCCGTGACGCGGTGGCCGGTGGCGTCCTTGACGTACCAGGGCCAGAGCGCCTGCACGATCACCACCAGGGTGAACAGGGCCATCAGGGCGGCGGTCACGCGCTGGCTGAGCCAGTCTCGAAACCCGTAGTGCGCGCCAACGACGAGGCGCTTCGATCCGAAATTGACGGACATGGGTCAGTTCCCTGATGTGTTGGAGCTTGGGGCGGGCTTCGGATCGGCGTCGATCTGCTTCATCAGTACAGCCCGAACAGCTTGGCGCCCAGCACCACCGTCAATAACAGGCTGGCGATCAAGGTGGCACGGGCCGACTTGGCCCCGAATTCCTTGGTGACAGCGGCATGGCTCACATCCATCCAGAGATGACGCAGCCCGGCGATGAGATGGTGCAGATAGGCCCAGATCAGCGCCAGGGCCACCAGTTTGATCACCACACCGGGAAGGATCCAAAGACCGTGGGTGAAAGCCGACCGGAACCGTGCAAAGGAGATCTCGGAAGACAGGGAGGTGTCGAACAGCCAGATGATGAAGGGCAGCAACGCGAACATCAGCACGCCGCTCACACGGTGCAGGATGGAGACCATGCCGGCGACGGGGAGGCGGTAGCCGGGCAGGTCCCGGATCGCGTTGATGTTGCGAAACTCCGGGCGTTTCCGGGCCAGCTCGGTCATGGTGCTTCTTTCATGGGGCGTTGTGCTTTGTTGTTAGGAGAACCCAAAATTCTATTGCAACGCAACAGAGCGTTACGCGGGTACGGGCTTTGCGCCCGCTCAACTCAGCTCGTTGCGGTAGTGATGCGTGTCGGTGCGGTAGAGGCCGCGCCGCACTTCCATCGGCACATCGGCGTAGGTGTAGGCGATGCGCTCGACGCTGAGCAGGGGAGTGTGCGGGGCCACCTGCAACAGGGCCGCCTGAGCGGGGTCGGCCGCCACCGCGCGGATCTTTTCCTCGGCGCGCACCATGCGGACGCCGAATTCGACTTCGAACATGGCGTAAGTCGGCCCGTGATAGCCGGCCATCTGCTGGGCGGTGAGGCCTTTGAAGGCATTCCCGGGCAGCCACAGGTCTTCGAGGATCGTGGGGACCGACCCGAAAGACAACACGCGCCGCACCTGCACCACCGCGTCGCCCGGTCGCAGGGCCAGGGCGCGGGCGACCTCCGCCGCAGCGCGGACCCGCTTGCACTCCAGAACCGTGCGCTCGGCCGGACCTTCGCTGTCCTGGTCGCCGCTGTCCGGCATCAGCTTGAGGAAGCGATAGCGCACATGCTGCTCGGAATGGGTGGCCACGAACGTGCCCTTGCCCTGCCGCCGCACGAGCAGGTTTTCGGCCGCGAGTTCGTCGATGGCTTTGCGCACCGTGCCCTGGCTCACCCGGAACCGGGCCGCCAGGTCCATCTCGCTGGGGATGGCTTCGCCCGGCTTCCACTCGCCGCCCTGCAGGCTTTGCAGGATCAACGCCTTGATCTGCTGATAGAGCGGGCTGAAGGCCGGCGTGGCCGGCACGGCCGGCTCGGCGACAGCCTGACTGGGATCGGCGGAATAGGGCGGCGTTTGGGCCATCGGGTCGGTGGCGGGTGAGGGACGAATCGGAGTCGGCAGCAGGGAGCCAAGCCACAGGGAAAGCTCAGCGAATCATATCTTATATAAGATATAAGACAAATTGACGACCCCGGGTTTTCACGGGTACACTGACGAGTTATTCCACCCGGTCATTTCGCCAGCCGTGGCCCCGAGCGGAACCTGCAGTTTCCTCACTCTCGTTTTGGAGATTTCCATGAGCAAGAAGCCCGTCCGAGTCGCAGTCACCGGCGCCGCCGGTCAAATCGGTTACGCCATCCTGTTTCGCATCGCCGCCGGCGAAATGCTGGGCAGGGATCAGCCCGTGATCCTGCAATTGCTGGAAGTCCCGGACGAAAAGGCCCAGAAGGCCCTCAAGGGCGTGATGATGGAAATCCAGGATTGCGCTTTCCCGTTGCTGGCCGGCATGGAAGCGCACGGCGACCCGATGACCGGGTTCAAGGACGCCGACTATGCCGTGCTGGTGGGTGCGCGTCCGCGCGGCCCGGGCATGGAACGGGCCGACCTGCTGGCCGCCAACGCGCAGATCTTCACCGCGCAGGGCAAGGCGCTGGACAAGGTTGCCAGCCGCAACGTCAAGGTGCTGGTGGTCGGCAACCCGGCCAACACCAACGCCTACATCGCCATGAAGAGCGCACCCAGCCTGCCGCGCGAGAACTTCACCGCCATGCTGCGCCTGGACCACAACCGCGCCGCGTCGCAGATCGCCGCCAAGACCGGCGTCGCCGTCGGCGACATCGAAAAGCTCACCGTCTGGGGCAACCACTCGCCCAGCATGTACGCCGACTACCGCTTCGCCACGGCGAACGGCAAGGCGATCAAGGACATGATCAATGACCAGGCGTGGAACGCCGACGTGTTCCTGCCCACAGTGGGCAAGCGAGGCGCCGCGATCATCGAGGCACGCGGGCTGTCGTCGGCGGCATCGGCCGCCAATGCCGCGATCGACCACATGCGCGACTGGGTGCTCGGCAGCAACGGCAAGTGGGTGACCATGGGCATCCCCTCCAACGGCGACTACGGCATTCCGAAGGACATCATGTTCGGCTTCCCGGTGACCACCGCCAACGGCAAGTACACCGTGGTGCAGGGCCTTGCGATCGATGCCTTCAGCCAAGACCGCATCAACAAGACGCTCAAGGAACTGCAGGACGAGCAAGCCGGCGTCGCCCACCTGCTCTGATCGACCCGTTGCCGGTGACGCATCCGCGAGCAATTCTTCTCGGCGCCCAGGCCACCACCGGGTCGATCCCGGTGTGCGACCACTACAGCGGGGTCGAGGCGCGGATGCGCAAGAGCCTGCAATTGCAGGCGCAAATGTGCGAGGAGTTCGGGACCTGCGTCTTCGACGTGACGCTCGACTGCGAAGATGGGGCCCCGGTCGGCGGCGAGCGAGAGCATGCGGCGCTGGTGGTGGCCCTGCTGGCACTGGCCAGCCCAAAGGCGCGGGTCGCGGTTCGCGTCCATCCGGTCGACCATCCCGCGTTCGAGCAGGACATTGCCACCATCGCCGGCAGCGCCGGCAGGAAGCTTTGTCACATCATGCTTCCCAAGGTGGAGTCCGTGGCGGACATCGTGCGCGCCTGCAAAGCCCTCGACGCCGCGGACGCCGGCGAGTTGCCCGTGCACGCGCTGATCGAGTCGCCCGCCGCCGTGCACCGTGCATTCGACATCGCCGCCCATTCCCGGGTGCAGTCGCTCAGCTTCGGCCTGATGGATTTCGTTTCCGCCCATGGCGGCGCGATCCCGGCCGAGGCGATGAGCCTGGAAGGCCAGTTCCAGCATCCGCTGGTGGTTCGCGCCAAGCTGGAGATCGCGTCGGCCTGCCATGCGCATGGCAAGGTGCCCGCCCACGGGGTGGTCACTGAATTCCAGGACACCCATGCGTTGAGCGCGGCGGCGCAAAGGGCGGCGCGAGAATTCGGTTTCACCCGGATGTGGAGCATCCATCCGGACCAGATCCGCCCCATCCTGGAGGCCTTCGCGCCGGGCGCGCATGAAATCGAAATTGCAGCGACGATGATCCTGGCAGCGGCGGCGGCCGAATGGGCCCCGATCAGTTTCCAGGGCAAACTGCAGGACCGGGCCAGCTACCGCTATTACTGGCAGGTGCTGGAGCGGGCCCACCGCACCGGCCGGCTCCTGCCGGCAGAAGTAAGGGGCTGGTTCGACGTCGCCCCGCAGTCCTAGAACATTCATGGAGACAAGTTGTATGAAGACCCTGATAACCATCGTTCCCCTCGCGTTGTTGATCGCCGTTTCGCCGGCGCTGGTTTCGGCGCAGGCCGCCACCACCAAGCCGGCCGCCAAGGCTGCGGCGAAGAAGAAGAAGCCAAAACCGGCGCATTCCGCACAGAAAGAAGCCGAGGAGGCCATGCCGATCGACGACGATCCGGCCGTGAAGCTCAGCGAAGCCGACCTCGAGGTCGCCAAGAAGGTCTACACCGGCGACATTCCCTGCGAGCTCGGTGCGACCGTGCACATCACCCCGCACAAGCGCGAGGGCTTCTTCATCGTGCGCGCCGGCGTCCAGCGATTTCGCATGCACCCCGTGGAAAGCCGCACCGGCGCCATCCGCCTGGAAGACCCGGTGGCCGGCGCCATGTGGCTGCAACTGGGCAACAAGTCCATGCTGATGTCGCAAAAAATGGGCAAGCGCCTGGCCGACGACTGCATGAACCCCGCGCAGGCCGCAGTCAATGAAGCCTTGAAGACGAATCCGATGCCCAGCCTGCTGGAGCCCTTGCCGGCGGCGAAGGCCGGGGCGTCCGCGGCCACCACGGCCGCCGTTGCGCCTGCCGCTGCCGCGCCCGCCAGCGCCGCTTCTGCCGCGCCCGCCGGTGCTGCGACACCGGCCGCCAACATGCCCTCTGCCCCGGCTTCGGCGGCCGCGGCGAAATGATCGTGAACTATTGAATTGAACGGAGAAAGACCATGTTGCAGGCCTATGTAGACCATGTCGCCGAGCGCGCAGCGCTGGGCATCCCGCCGCTGCCGCTGTCGGCGAAGCAAACGTCGGACCTGATCGAGTTGCTGAAGAATCCCACCACGTCGCAAGCCGACTTTCTGCTGAACCTCATCACCTACCGGGTGCCGGCTGGGGTCGACGACGCCGCCAAGGTCAAGGCCAGCTACCTGGCTGCGGTGGCCCATGGCACCGAGAAGTGCATGATCATCAGCCGCGAAAAGGCCACCGAGCTGCTGGGCACGATGCTGGGCGGTTATAACATCGGTCCGCTGATCGACTTGCTCGATGACGCGGAGGTCGGCGCCGTCGCCGCCGCGGCGCTGAAGAAGACGCTGCTGATGTTCGACCAGTTCCACGATGTCAAGGAGAAAGCCGACAAGGGCAATGCCAACGCGAAGGCCGTGCTGCAAAGCTGGGCCGATGCCGAATGGTTCACCAGCCGTGCCGAAGTGCCGGCCAGCCTCAAGGTGACGGTGCTCAAGGTGACCGGCGAAACCAACACCGACGACCTGTCGCCCGCGCCCGATGCGTGGAGCCGCCCCGATATTCCGCTGCACGCCCTGGCCATGCTGAAGAACCCGCGTCCGGGCATCACGCCGGAGGAAGAGGGCAAGCGCGGTCCGGTCAAATTCATCGAGGAGCTGCGCGCCAAGGGCAACCTGGTGGCGTACGTGGGCGACGTGGTGGGGACCGGATCCTCGCGCAAGTCCGCCACCAACTCGGTGTTGTGGTTCACCGGGGAAGACATTCCCTTCGTGCCCAACAAGCGCTTCGGCGGCGTCTGCCTCGGCTCCAAGATCGCCCCGATCTTCTATAACACCATGGAGGACGCCGGCGCCCTGCCGGTCGAGCTCGATGTGAGCAAGATGGAGATGGGCGACACGATCGAGCTGCGTCCGTATGAAGGCAAGGCGCTGAAGAACGGCGAGGTGATCGCCGAGTTCAAGGTCAAGAGCGATGTGCTGTTCGACGAGGTGCGTGCCGGCGGTCGCATTCCGCTGATCGTCGGCCGCGGCCTCACGGCCAAGGCGCGCGAGGCCCTGGGCCTGCCGCCTTCGACGCTGTTCCGGCTGCCGCAGGCGCCCCTGGACACCAAGAAGGGCTTCACGCTGGCGCAGAAGATGGTGGGGCGGGCCTGTGGCCTGGCCGAAGGCCAGGGCGTGCGGCCCGGCACCTATTGCGAGCCGAAGATGACCTCGGTCGGTTCGCAGGACACCACCGGTCCAATGACGCGCGACGAACTGAAAGACCTGGCCTGCCTGGGCTTTTCGGCCGACCTGGTGATGCAGTCCTTCTGCCACACGGCGCCCTATCCGAAGCCGGTGGACGTCAAGATGCATCACGAGCTGCCCGAGTTCATGTCCACACGCGGCGGTGTTTCGCTGCGGCCGGGTGACGGCGTGATTCACTCCTGGCTGAATCGGCTGCTGCTGCCCGATACCGTCGGCACGGGTGGCGACAGCCACACCCGCTTCCCGATCGGCATCAGCTTTCCGGCCGGCTCCGGCCTGGTCGCATTCGCGGCCGCCACCGGCGTGATGCCTTTGGACATGCCGGAATCGGTGCTGGTTCGTTTCAAGGGCCAGATGCAGCCCGGCGTCACCTTGCGCGACCTGGTCAACGCGATCCCGCTGTATGCGATCCGGCAGGGTCTGTTGACGGTCGAGAAAAAGGGCAAGAAGAACATCTTCTCCGGCCGCGTGCTGGAGATCGAGGGACTGCCGGAGCTCAAGGTCGAACAGGCTTTCGAGCTGTCGGATGCTTCCGCGGAGCGCTCGGCGGCCGGCTGCACCGTGCACCTGAACAAGGAGCCGATCATCGAGTACATCAACAGCAACATCACGCTGATGCGCTGGATGATCGCCAATGGCTACCAGGACGCGCGCACGCTGGCGCGGCGCATCGCGGCGCAGGAGGCCTGGCTGAAGGATCCGCAACTGCTCAAGGCTGACGCCGATGCCGAGTACGCCGCGGTGATCGAGATCGACCTGGCCGACATCCAGGAACCGATCGTCGCCTGTCCCAACGATCCCGACGATGTGAAGACGCTGGCGGATGTGTCGGGCCAGAAGATCGACGAGGTCTTCATCGGTTCGTGCATGACCAACATCGGGCACTTCCGTGCCGCATCGAAGCTGCTGGAAGGAAAGCGCGACATTCCGGTCAAGCTGTGGGTGGCGCCGCCGACCAAGATGGACGCGCATCAACTGACCGAGGAGGGCCATTACGGCGTCCTCGGCACCGCGGGCGCCCGCATGGAGATGCCGGGCTGTTCGCTGTGCATGGGTAACCAGGCGCAGGTGCGCGAAGGCGCGACGGTGTTCTCCACATCGACCCGCAACTTCCCCAATCGTCTCGGCAAGAACACCTTCGTCTACCTGGGAAGTGCCGAGCTGGCATCGATCTGCTCCAAGCTGGGACGAATCCCGACCCGCGAGGAGTACATGGTCGACATGGGCGTGCTCACGGCAGCCAGCGACAAGGTCTACCAGTACCTGAACTTCGACAAGATCGCGGACTTCAAGGACGTGGCCGACACCGTCGCCGCCTGAGCGCCAGCCGGCCCCCGAAAGCGGCCTGCGGGCCGCTGTTCATTTCGCCCTGGCCGAAGGGCTCGAGGGTCACCCACCGGGTTCTTCCGGCCCATCAGCCGCAGTGCCTCGCCGGTCGACGGCCGGTGGCCTGGGCCTGACGCATCCGCATGCCGCGCGCTTTCGCATCGTGCTTCATTGGGGGCTTTCCTTTCTTGTATGCTGACGGGCTCTGGCGCCGTCGCGGCGCCTGCCTGTTTCACCATCCCATCGATCGGAAAACTCGTCATGACACGCGTCTTCAATTTCAGCCCCGGCCCCGCGACCCTGCCCGAACCCGTGCTGCGCCAGGCCGCGCAGGAGATGCTCGACTGGCATGGCAGCGGAATGTCGGTGATGGAAATGAGCCATCGCGGCAAGGAGTTCATGTCCATCCATGCCGAAACCGAGAGCCTGTTGCGCGAACTGCTGGCCATTCCGGCCAACTACAAGCTGTTGTTCATGCAGGGCGGGGCCATCGGCGAGAACGCGATCGTGCCGATGAACCTGATCGGCAGGACCGGCAAGGCCGACTACATCAGCACCGGCGACTGGTCGAAGAAATCGCTCAAGGAAGCCAGGAGCTACGGCAAGGCGAACGTGGCGGCGTCGGGCGAAGCCAGCAACTTCACCGCGATCCCGAAATTCAGCGACTGGAAGCTCGATCCGGACGCGTCGTACGTGCACATCTGCTCGAACGAGACCATCGGCGGCGTGGAATACCACTGGACTCCGGACACCGGCAAGGTGCCGCTGGTGGCCGACATGTCGTCCAACATCCTGTCCCGGGAGATCGACGTCAGCCGCTATGGACTGATCTACGCCGGCGCGCAAAAGAACATGGGCCCGTCGGGCCTGACGGTGGTGATCGTGAGGGACGACCTGATCGGCCATGCGTTGCCGATTACCCCTTCTGCGTTCAATTACCAGCTGCAAGCCGAAAACGACTCGATGTTCAACACGCCGCCGACCTATGCGATCTACATCGCCGGCCTGGTATTCAAGCACGTCAAGGCGCTCGGCGGGCTGAAGGCGATGGAGGCGCACAACCGGGCCAAGGCGGCGATTCTTTACGACTACCTGGATCGCAGCGGGTTCTATGGCAATCCGGTGGCGCGCGAGGACCGTTCGCTGATGAATGTGCCTTTCAAGCTCAAGGACGAGTCGCTCGACGAGGCCTTCCTCAAAGGAGCTCAGGCCAAGGGCATGATCCAGCTCAAGGGCCATCGTTCGGTGGGCGGAATGCGGGCTTCGATCTACAACGCCATGCCGGTCGAAGGGGTGAAGGCCCTGGTCGCCTACATGAAGGAATTCGAGGCCAGGCATGGGTAAGCCATTCCGGATCCTGGTGCTGAACCAGATTTCCGCGAACGGCCTGAAACGGCTGCCGGTTGAAACCTACACGGCCGCCAAGGACATCCACGACCCCGACGCGATCCTGCTGCGGTCGGCCGACCTGCACGGCATGGAAATCCCGGCCAGCGTCAAGGCCATTGCCCGCGCCGGTGCAGGCACCAACAACGTTCCGGTCCAGGCCATGAGCGCGCGCGGCGTTCCGGTCTTCACTGCGCCCGGCGGCAACGCCAACGCCGTGAAGGAGCTGGTGCTGGCGGGCATGCTGATGGCTGCGCGCAACCTGGCGCCGGCCCAGCGATTCGTCGATCGGCTCGAACCCGGTGCAGCCGACCTCGACCAGGTGGTGGAAAGCGGCAAGAAGGATTTCGCCGGCTTCGAGCTGGCGGGTCAGACGCTCGGCATCGTCGGCCTGGGCAAGATCGGTTGCCTGGTGGCCGACGCCGCCATCAAACTGGGCATGGATGTGCTCGGCTACGACCCCGAGATCACGGTGGACGCGGCGTGGAGCCTGCCGGCACAGGTGAAAAGGGCCGGCAGCGTGGCCGACGTGCTGCGCAAGGCGAACTTCGTCAGCCTGCACGTGCCGCTGGTCGAGGCCACACGTGACCTGGTGGGCGAGGCCAACATGGGCCTTACCCGGCGCGGCGCGGTTCTGCTGAACTTTTCGCGCGAAGGTGTGGTGAACGATGCGGCCGTGCTGGTGGCGCTCGACAGCGGCCAGCTCGGCTGGTACGTCTGCGATTTTCCCGGCCGCGCTATCCTGCGCCATCCCCGGGTGGTGGCTCTGCCGCACCTGGGCGCCTCCACCCGCGAGGCGGAAGACAACTGCGCAGTCATGGTGGCCGACCAGCTGCGCGACTACCTGGAGCAGGGCAACATCTGCAACGCGGTCAATTTCCCGAACGTGAGCATGAGCCGGGAATCCCGGTTCCGGGTGGCCATTGCCAATGCCAATGTGCCCAACATGCTGGGCCAGATCTCCACCGCCATGGCCCGCGCCGGCCTGAATATCCACAACATGGTCAACAAGTCGCGTGGCGACATGGCCTATACCCTGGTCGATGTCGACAGCCCGGTCGCCGACAGTGTCATTGCCGCACTGATGGGTATTCAGGGCGTGCTGGCGGTGCGCTACCTGCCACAGCCCGAATAGCGGCCGGCCCGTTCATCGTCAGGTCGGCCGGCGACAGGGGTGGGCCGCGCCAGCGCGATGTTCGGCGGCAAAATGGCGGCAACGCACGAACGAATCGAGGTCGAGATGCCCCACGCCTTCGCCGATACCCTCCAGACCTTCAAGACCGCTTCGGGCCGAACCGGGCGTTTCTACTCGTTGCCGGTGCTGGCTCGGCAATTCCCGAAAATCGACCGCCTGCCGGTGGCCATGCGGATCGTGCTGGAGTCGGTGCTGCGCAACTGCGACGGCAACAAGATCACGCCCGAGCATGTGCGACAGGTTGCCAGCTGGTTTCCCAACGCCGACCGCAGCGATGAAATCCCGTTTGTGGTGGCGCGCGTGATTCTGCAGGACTTCACCGGGGTGCCGCTGTTGGCCGACCTGGCGGCGATGCGCAGCGCGGCCGCGCGCCTGGGCAAGGACCCGGGGCGGGTCGAGCCGCTGGTGCCGGTGGACCTGGTGGTCGACCATTCGATCATGGTCGACCATTACGGCACGCGCGACTCGCTGGACCTGAACATGAAGCTCGAGTTCCAGCGCAACCGCGAACGCTACGAGTTCATGAAATGGGGCATGCAGGCCTTCGACACCTTCGGCGTGGTGCCGCCCGGATTCGGCATCGTGCATCAGGTGAACCTGGAATACCTGGCCCGCGGCGTGCACCGCACTGCCGGGGATGTGTGCTACCCCGACACGCTGGTCGGCACCGACAGCCACACCACCATGATCAACGGCATCGGCGTGGTCGGGTGGGGCGTCGGCGGGATCGAGGCCGAGGCGGCGATGCTGGGA
>JAAOZX010000124.1 GCA_012274225.1 Comamonadaceae bacterium
GGCACGCCCATCTGGATCGACATCTGTTGGGCCAGCGCGCGCATCAGCACATCGGGCGCGCCGCCGGGCGCCGACGGCACGATCAGCCGGATCGGCCGGTCCGGGTAGGCCGCCACGCTGGGCAGTGCCAGCGCCGCCAGGGCGGCCAGGAACAGGGAAGGCAACAGGGAGCGTGCGCGCATGAGGGGACCTCGGATGTTGGGAGGCGCCAGCGACGGCATCTGGCACTCCAACTTGTATGCCAGAATTTCCAGGCTCAAAATCGGGTGAATCCCGCGCCCGCGCGCATGGTTTGAGGAGAAGCAATGGTCCTGCTTGAATTCGCGATGTCGCCCCACGGCCGGGGCGAAAGCCTGAGCGCCGATGTGGCGCGCATCCTCGACGTCATCGACAAGAGCGGCGTGCCCTACCAGCTCACGCCGATGGGCACCATCCTCGAAGGTGAGTGGGACCAGGTGGTGGGCGTCGTCACCGCCTGCTTCAAGACCTTGCAGGTCGACTGCCCGCGCATCGGCATGAACCTGAAGGTGGACTATCGCGCCGGGTCGGCCAGCCGGCTGCGCAGCAAGATCGCGAAGGTCGAGCAGCACCTGGGCCGCAAACTCAAGACCGGCGGGTGACGGGTAGGGTGAAAGTAGCGTGGTGACGTCCGAAGACATCGAAACCATAGAGCGGGCGACCCTGGCCGCCGTCACGCCGGAGGCACTCGAAGAGATCGCCGGCTGGCTGTTGCCGTTCGACTCCGGCACCGTCGGCCGCGCCAGGAGCGCCGTGCCGGTCGCGCACTCGGCGCCCGATCCGCTGTCGCTGCGCCATATCGAAGAACGTTATGCCGCGCGCGCCCTGCCCGCCGTGTTCCGGATTCCGTCGGCACCGGATTTCGACGGATTTGGCGAAGCGCTGGCGCGCGGCGGCTACGCCGCCTCCAAACCGACCCAGGTGCATACGGCGGCGACGGCCGTCGTCCAGCAGGTGGTTTCCCAAGCTGCCCCGGCCGACATCGCCTCGCAACCCGATGCCGGCTGGGCCGAAGTGTTCCTGGGCGAAGGCTTCGACCCGGTCGACGGCGCCAGCCGGGTGCGAACCCTGAGCCGCGCGGCGGGGACGCTGTTTGCCAGCGTGCGCCAGGACGGCCGCACGGTCGCGGCCGGCGCGGCCGCATTCGGCCATGGCTGGGCCAGCGTGCACGGCATGCGCACCGCGCAGGCCTGCCGCGGCCAGGGCCTGGCCGCCCGCGTGCTGGCATCGCTGGCGGCCGCGGCCCTGGCGCGGGGCTATCCACGGATGTTCCTGCAAGTGGAGGCCCACAATCCGCCGGCCCAGTCGCTGTACCGGCGCGCCGGGTTCAAGCCGGCGTGGACCTATACCTACTGGCAGCAATGAAACACATCGGCATCGTCGCCTGTTCGGCCGAGGGCGCGGCCCTGTGCTACCGCACCATCTGCGCGGAGGGGCCGGCGCTGCTCGGCGCGCATGCGCATCCGGAAGTCTCGCTGCACTCCCATTCGTTCGCCGATTACGTCGGGTGCCTCGAACGCGGTGACCTCGAAGGCGTGGCTGAATTGATGCTCTCGTCGGCCAACAAGCTGGCCAGCGCCGGGGCCGACTTCCTGATCTGCCCGGACAACACCATCCACCAGGCCTTCGCGCGAGTCGCAGCGCGATCGCCGCGCCCCTGGCTGCACATCGCGCAAGTGGTGGCCGCCGAGGCCGCGGCGCGCGGCTTGCGCCGGCTGGCACTGGCCGGCACGCGCTGGCTGGTCGAAAGCGAGGTCTACCCCGAGCAGCTGGCCGCGCTGGGCATCGCGTGGGTCCGTCCGGACAGCGCCGAGCGCGCTGAAATCCATCGCATCATCATGGAAGAACTGGTCCGGGGCGTTTTCAAACCGCAAGCCATCGCCTACCATGCTCAGGTCTTCGCGCGCCTGAAGGCGCAAGGCTGCGATGCGGTCATCCTGGGCTGCACCGAGATCCCCTTGATCATGAACGACGCCAATTCACCGTTGCCGACGCTGGACTCCACTCGCCTGCTGGCGCGGGCGGCCCTGCGGCGCGCCGTGGCGGACGGCACCGGCCCGGCGGCGCACTGGCCATGAGTGCAGCGCCGTCGTTCCAGATGCGCCAGCTGCGGGCGGCCGACGCCGAGGCGTTCTCCCGCCTGCGGCGCGAAGTCGCCGCCCTCAATCCAGTCAACATGGGCCTGACGCTCGAGGAAGAACTGACGCGGCCGATCCAGAAGTTCCGCGAGCAGCTTTCGTACGCCGAGCCGAATGCGGCGTTCGGCGCCTTCGTGCGCGAGGAACTGGTGGGAGCCGCCGCCGTCGCATGGCCCAGCAGCCTGCCTTCGTCGCGCCACAAGGTCAATCTATGGGGCGTGTTCGTTTCACCGCGGTTCCGCCGCCACGGCATCGCCCGGGCACTGGTGGAACGCGCGGTAGCCCACGCCGACGCCAACGGCGTGCGGCGGGTGAACCTGACGGTCTTCGTGCCGAACCCGGCCGCCGTGCGGCTCTATGAATCGCTGGGCTTCCAGCACTTCGGCACCGAGCCGCAGGCCATCCGGATCGGCGACTCCGATTACGACGGCTATCTCATGAGCCGTGGCCGCGACCTGGACTGAAGCCGCACGCCATGAACCAGGACCTGGCCCGGCTTGCATTGGACGCCGGCTTGTTCGAGCCGGGCCGCGTGCGCCTGCGGCTGACGTTCGGGCTGGCCTGTGTGGACCGCGTCCAACATTTGCTGGAGGATCCGCGCGCACTGGCATGCCTGGCCGTGCTGCGCGATTTCGTCGCGGGCCGGTCGGATGCGGCGGCGCTGGCCGCCGCGAGCCGGGAAATCGCCGCGGTCGCCAACCGGCACCGAGGGTCCGACTCGATCGACGGCTGCGCCCATGCCGCCGTGTCCGCCACCTTTGCAGCGGCCAATGCGCTGGCCGGGCGTCCGCTCGAAGCCGGCAGCTACGCCGCCTATGCCGCGGTCTACGCCTATGGCGGCTACGCGGTCAACGATCCGACCGCGTTCGAGCCCGAATTCGAATGGCAAGTGACGCAATTGCGCCGGCTGGCGGCCGAGTATCCGCCGGCGCCGGGCCCGACCCAGTCCCCGGCCTCGCGCGGCGGAACGTCCTGACTGAATGGAAAATAAGCCGTGCTGCAGGTCCTGCTGAAGATCGCCCTTCGCACCCTGGCCTGTGCCGTGGTGACCTACGGTGTCTGGGTCCAATTTGGCACCGTGAGTCTTGTCGTCTGCGCGCCGCTGTTTGGGGTGGCATTGGCGCGGCCGATCCTCGAACTGATGGAAGAAGCCGCCCAGGCGACCACCCGGGCCGCATTCCGGGACCTGGACGGACGCCATTTCCATTACAAGGGAATCCTGGTCGACGTGGTCGAGGACGCGGACAGCTACCGCTGGATGCGGCTGGCCGACGTCCGCAAGATCGTCACCGGCCTGCCCGCCGATCCGGTCCTTCGCAACCTGTTTCCCGAGGGCCTGCAAGACCCGCCTGCGTCGAAGGCCGTTTGCATTAAGGCCGAAGCGCTGCTTCAGTACCTGCAGAAGGCGACAGACCCCGCCACGCTCAGGTTCAAGCTCTGGCTCGAACGCGAAGTGGTGATGCCCGCAATCCGGCTGCGTGAGCGCAATCCCGCGCAGTGACGCCTACCCCGCCGGCGCGCCGGCCTGGTAGAGCAACCGCATCAGCCCGTCCAGCTCGATCGGCTTGACCAGGTGCGCGTCGAATCCCGCCTCGCGGGTGCGCTGCTTGTCTTCAGCGGCGCCGTATCCGGTCATGGCGATGACGAACGACTTGTACATCCCCGGCTGAACCCGCAGCAGCTTCAAGGTCTCGAAACCGTCGGCGCCGGGCATGGCCAGGTCGAGCAGAACCACGTCGGGGCGCATCCGCCGGGCCAGTTCGAGCGCGCTAGGCCCATCGTAGGCCGCCAGGACGTCGTGCCCCAGGGCCCGCAGGATGCTCATGGTGCTGTCGGCCGAATCGCGGTTGTCGTCGACCACCATGATCCGCTGTCCCTTGGGCAGGGCTTCGCCCGCCGACGACCCCGCATCGCCGGGCGCCAGGACCTCGCCCGCCGGCATGCGAAATACGAAAGTGCTGCCCAGTCCGGGACCGGGGCTGTGCGCCGTGATGGCGCCGCCATGCCTTTCGGCCAGCGATCGCGCCAGCGTCAGGCCGATCCCCAGGCCGCTCTCGTGCGGCGCCCCGGAGTTGTCGCCCTGCACGAACAGTTCGAAGATGCTCTCCAGCTGCGAGGCCGCCAGGCCGCGCCCGCTATCGGTGACGGAGGTATCGACGAACCCTTCGCGTTGCTCGGTCCGGATCTCGACGTGGCCGCCGTCGGGCGTGTATTTCGCCGCGTTGATCAGCAGGTTCTGCAGGATCTGCGCCATGCGGGTCGGGTCGCCGTGGACCCAGACCGGCTCAGCCGGCGCCGACACGGTGAGCTGGTGGCCGCGAGCCTCGATCACCGGCCGCACCGTCTCGACACTGCGCGCGACCACTTCTTGCATTCGCACCGGTTCCCGGCGCAATTTGACCTTGCCGGTGTTGACGCGCCCGACGTCCAGCAGGTCGTCCACCAGCCGCGTCAGATGGCTGATCTGGCGGTCGATGATGTCGCGGCTGTTGCGCAGGGTCGGACTGAGCATGGGCTCCAGCTGCATCAGTGTCAGCGCGTTGCGCACCGGCGCCAGCGGGTTGCGCAGCTCGTGCGCGAGGGTCGCCAGGAACTCGTTCATGCGCCGGCTGGAGCGCTCCAGGTCCTCCAGGCGGCGCCGCTCGGTCATGTCGCGCGTGATCTTGGCGAATCCGAGCAGCTCGCCGCTCGGCGCCTTCATCGCGGTGAGCACGACGTTGGCCCAGAACAGCGACCCGTCCTTTCGCACCCGCCAGCCATCGTCCTCGACCCGGCCCTGGGCAGCAGCCGTTCGCAATTCAAGCGCCGGTTTGCCGGCAAGCTGATCCTCTGGCGTGTAGAACACGCTGAAATGGCGGCCCACGATCTCATGGGCCTGATAGCCCTTGATGGCCTGGGCACCGGAGTTCCAGCCGCGCACCGTCCCGTCGGGGTCCAGCATGAAGATGGCGTAGTCCTGCACGCATTCGATCAGCAACCGCAGCCGCTCTTCGCTGGCGCGCACCCGCTCCTCGTGCAGGCGGCGCTCGGTCAGGTCGCGGGTGATCTTGGCGAATCCGGTCAGCTCGCCCGACGGGCCGCGCAGCGCGGTGATGACGACGTTGGCCCAGAAGCGGCTGCCGTCCTTGCGCACCCGCCAGCCCTCGTCCTCGAAGCGGCCATGTTGCCGGGCCTGCTTCAGCTCTTCCGCAGGCCAGCCGGCGGCCGCGGACTCGGGTGGATAAAACACGGAAAAATGCCGGCCGATGATCTCGTCCGACCGATAGCCCTTGAGTTTCGCCGCGCCGGAATTCCAGGTTTGAACATGGCCTTCCGAATCGAGGACGAAGATACCGTAATCGACCACGGTGTCGATGAGAAGCTGGAGCCGCTCGTCGTAGGCGGGACCCTGCTTCAATGAATCGCCACCTTCATCGGTGACCTCCTGGTTGTTCGAGACTTGTGCAGGCGCGACCCATTGCGCCAAGCGATCCACCCGATGCCGTGTTGCAATGTCCGTGCTCATGGGAGCAGTTCGCTCAAAACAGAAACCCGCCATTTGCCGAAGGTACGGGATACTACGGGACCCTCATGGCTGGCCCTGTAGGACTGCGCCGCGCCACCGAGCGGTATCTATCCCGACGCCTCAATTCCAGGAAAAGGCGAGCCCTACCGAAAGTGCGACGCCAACCGAGTAGAGCAGCCAGGTTTGCGGCGTCGCATACGGATAGAGCATCAACGCCAGGCCCAGCCATTTCGCCCGCGGCCGCCCGGTTTTCTTGCCGTGCCACCAGGCGACCGCGCCCACGATACCGAAGAGCAGGGTGCCCACCAGGTAGGCCGGCGTCGGCATTTCGAGGCCGAGGGTTTTCAGTAAGTCGATAAAGTCCATGTTGATTCAATAATTTGCAGGCGCCCCGCCATGATGGAACCGTTGCGGGACAGTCTCACGATCGCACTTTATGAAAGCAGAAGAAGCCATTGTCCCAGGCCAACCGGATGCGGCGAAAGCCAGCGCGCGCGCGCCGGAGCCCGCCCCTGGCTTCGACGGCAATTCGACGGCAATGTTCCAGACCAAGATGAAGCGGGCGCCAGTGTGGTTCTGTTCCTTCCTGGCCAGCAACAGCCGCGAAAAGCTCAGGCTCCACGAGGAACTGGTGCTGATGAAGGGGGCCTGGCCACTGATGATGAAACAGCGCAACGGCGGCAAGTGGACGCCCGAGGAAAAGGCCCAGCTCAAGGCCATGATCCGTTCGGCCTCGTCCGTCAGTCCCTATCTCTTCATCTGGGCGCTGCCGGGCTCCGTGGTGCTGCTGCCCTTCCTGGCGTGGTACCTCGATCGCCAACGCAAGAGACGCGTCAAGAAGACTCTCCGATGAACAATCCTTGTGGCCGGTCCTGCCGCAGAAGCTGGCTGAGAGCCGCTGGCGCCATCGTCGTGGCATCCCTCGCCTGCCCGCTGCCGGCCGCCAACGCCCAGGACGCCTGGCCGACGAAGCCGATCCGGCTGATCGTGCCGTTCACGCCCGGCGGCGTGACGGATACCAGCGGGCGGCTGATCGCCGAGGCCCTGGGCAAGCGGCTGGGCCAGCAGATCATCGTCGACAACAGGCCCGGCGCCTCGGGCAATATCGGCACCGCCATGGCCAAGGCCGCGCCAGCCGACGGCTACACCCTGGTGCTGGGTTTCGACGGCACCATGGTGATCAACCCGCATGTGTTCGCCAAGCTGCCCTTCGACACGCTGAAGGACTTCGCGCCGGTCGGCAAGATCGGCAATGCCACGCTGATCCTGGTGGCGCATCCCGGCGTTCCGGCCAAGACGCTGTCGGAGGTGATCGCGCTGTCCAAGTCCCAGCCGGGCGGGCTCGCGTTCGGAACCTCCGGCACCGGCGGCACGCCGCACATTGCCGGCGAGCTGCTCAAGCTGCGCACCGGGGCCAACCTGACGCACGTGCCGTACAAGGGCGGCGGCCAGGCCATGACCGACGTGCTGGGCGGCCAGATCCCGCTGGTCTATACCG
Organism: Comamonadaceae bacterium; assembly: GCA_012274225.1. Taxonomy (GTDB): domain Bacteria; phylum Pseudomonadota; class Gammaproteobacteria; order Burkholderiales; family Burkholderiaceae_C; genus Ramlibacter. The sequence continues at coordinate 7,160 of JAAOZX010000124.1, forward strand.
CCGTGGCCGGCGCCCACGGCCACGTCCAGTCTGGCAAGCTGCGCGCCATCGCGGTGTCCAGCGCCCAGCGCACCAGCGCCCTGCCCGACGTGCCGACCTTCGTTGAAAGTGGCGTGCCCGATTTCGTGGTCGACTCCTGGGTCGGCTTGCTGGCGCCCGCCAACACGCCGCCGGCGATCCTGGCGCGCCTGAACGGCGAGCTGAACGCTGTGCTGAACGATCCGGCTGCACGCGAGCAACTGCGCATCATGGGGATCGAGCCCACGCCGGGCAGCGCGGAGCAGTTCCGCGAGGAAATGCGGCGCGACCTGGCCCGCTACGGCCCGGTGGTCAAGGCGGCCGGCATCACGATCGAGTAACTCCAAGAAATCGCCATGCGATTTCTTGGAGTTGGTCTGGACAGTGTGGACAGGACCGGCAAAGCCGGATCCCATCCACAGAGGAGACCGCGCTGCGCGATGCTCCGCGCGGTCCACGCAAGGGCATGCGACTTCCCCGCGCAGCGGCACGTCGATTGCGCGCAATAACATGCAGCGCAGTCGCCCTCGCGGCGAGAATCCGGCTTGCCGGTCCTCGTCGCGCCGACCAGAACAACTGCAGAAAATCGCCCCCGGGCGATTTTCTGCAGTTAACTACAAGGTGTTGACCAGGTGGCCGCCGTCCACCGGAATCACCGCACCCGTCATGTAGGAAGACAGATCCGAGGCCAGCAGCAACAGCGGCCCATCGAGTTCCGCCACAGTGCCGGCCCGTTGCTGCGGCACGCGCGAGATGATCGCCCGGCCCGGCTCGGACCGCAGAAAATCGCGGTTGATGTCCGTCTCGAAATAGCCCGGCGCCAGCGCGTTGACGCGGATGCCGTGCGCTGCCCACTCCAGCGCCAGCGCCTTGGTCAACTGCACCACCGCCGCCTTGGTCGCCGCATAGGAAGCCACCTGTGCGCGCACGCGCAGGCCCAGGATCGAGGCGATGTTGATGATCGCCCCCGGCTTGCCCGCGGCGATCATGGAACGCGCCGCCGCCTGGGCGACCTTGAACACGCCCGAGAGGTTGACATCGACGACACCGTCCCAATCGTCGTCGGTGACGTCGAGGCTGGGCTTGCGCGATACGGTGCCGGCGTTGTTGACGACGATCAGCGGCACACCCAGGTCGGCGGTAGCCTGGGCGAATGCGCGGCCCACGCTCGCGGAGTCGGTGACGTCGGCCTGGTAAGCGCGAACTTCCGACGGGCGCGCGACGCTTGACCCGATCTCCTTGGCCACGGCTCGTCCCAGATCGATGCGCCGTCCGACCAGCGCGAGCTTCGCCCCATGCGCTGCCAGCACCCGGGCGAAGTGCAGGCCCAGGCCGCTGAAGCCGCCGGTGATCAGCGCGGTCCGTCCTCCGAGATCGAATGAGGCCATGGCTCGCTCCTTGGGTTGCGCCGGAAGTGTATAGAAAAACTGTTCGCCGCCTGCACCGCCACTCAAGGCGCAAGCCGTTGAATCGCAAGGAATTTCGAAGCGACGCGCGGCGCGCACTGCACAAAGTAAATGTACTTCGCACCGAAATTGCAGGTCCGGCGGAACCGCATGAAGACGTCCCAAGTCCTTGATCGGCTGGGGAAAACCCGTACTGACGGGTTCTTGGCACGGTCAATGCTTATCCGAAACATATTATGTTTTTCCATATTATGTTGTTGGATAAAACAAAAAAGCTTCACGGCGGAGTGGATGGTTCCAATCAGCAGGGCGCGGCAGCGGTCCCTGCGCGTCTGCCTGCAGCGGCCTTGCGGCCCGCCTCGCCCGCCACGGCGCAGGCAAGCCTCCGCATCCCCCGATCTGCCCCGATTCGCGCGGCTGAGCCGCCGACCCCGCGTCGGCCGCAAGCCCGCGCCACGGCCTTCCGCTGCGCAGCTCGTTTGCCGCTGCGCAAGCACCGCGGTGCTCCCGATTCTCCATCCATCCAAAAGGACTAGAAGATGAAAAAGCCGGCATTCAAAAGAAGCGTACTGGCGGGCCTCGTGCTGGGGCTCGCTGTTCCCTTGGTCGCCCAGGCCGCCGACGAGGAGTTGATGCGCAAGCTCGAGGCGATGGCCCGGGAAATCGAGCAGCTGAGAAGCCAGGTCCAGGCCAACGAGCAGAAGGTCAAAGCCGTCGAGGAGTCCAGGGGCAAGGCCGATACAGCCAGCGTCGCGGAGCTCAAGAGCGAGGTCGAGCGCCTCGAAAGCAAGTCCCTGGGCAAATGGCTGACGGTCGGCGGCGACTTCCGTTACCGCATTGACTCCCTGCACGGCGAGTCCAAGCCATTTACCGACGTGAACGCCACGTTCCAGAACGCGCAGCAGAAACTGCAGGGCGACTTCTTCGCCAACCCCTCCACCACACCGGGCTCCTCCAGCTTCTTCGGCGCGGCGGCGGCGGGCTCCATGTCCACCGCGGGTGCGCTCACGGCCCTGTCGCAGTTTTCGCAGTCCATGGGCCGGGTGCAGACCGTCGACCAGGCGCGCGCCTTCCTCGGAAATCCCCAGAACGGCGGGCTGGTCCAGGGCCTCGGCGGTTTCGCGGCTTCGATTCCGGCGTACAAGCCCAGTAATCCCTCCATCCAGACCACCAGCGCGGGGCTCGATGTGAACGCCAAGGTCATGAAGGACGTCTCGTTCACGGGGCGGCTGCTCATGGAAAAGGTTTTCGGGGCGCAGGATGACGCAGCCCTCGTCAACAGCGGTGCGGCGCCCTTCTTCGCCGACCGTACCGGCGTTTTCGACGGAACGCTCGGCCACGTGCCTTCCACCAGCCTGGCGGCAGTCGATCGCGCCTACGGCACCTGGAGCAACATCGGCGACCGCGATATGTGGTTCTCCGTTGGCCGGCGCCCGACCACGGGCGGGCCGTCCAGCCATCTGCGGGCCAACAATCCCGCACCCGGCGTCGGCGGCGTGCCCTCGCTGCTGATCGACTACGCCTTCGACGGCATGACGCTCGGCTATGCCCCGGACATCGACGGGCTGCCCGGCGCGTTCGCCAAGTTCTGCTATGGCCGCGGCTTCGAGAGCGGATTCCGCAACACGCCGGCCAACTCGATCAAGGACACGGACATGGTCGGCATCTCGGTGGTGCCGATCGACACCGACAAGCTGCGCGCCTGGCTGCAGGTGAACCACGCCACGAACATCTTCGACGCGCCGACGATGAGCAACACCTACTTCGGCAACACGGTGCCGCGGACCAATCTGGGCAACATCGACTGGTACGGTGCCGGTGTGATGCGTATGTTCAAGGGCGTCGGACCGGGCGACCTCAACGTGTTCGCGGACGCGGCGGTGAGCATCACCCATCCGAACCAGAACGTGTCATCGCAATTCGGCTTCCAGGGGCTGCTCACCGGCGCGTTCTTCCAGCCTGAGGCGGCC
>JAAOZX010000509.1 GCA_012274225.1 Comamonadaceae bacterium
GCAGCCGCACCTGCCGGGCCTGCGGGTCGAGCGCGCAGACTTCGCCGAGCAAGGTGGTGAGATTGCGCTGCCGCCGAAACAGGTGTCGCACCGGTGCCGCGATGGCCGGCGCCGAGAGGCCGGCGGTCGCCACCTGGTAGAGCAGCGGTTGGAACAGGTGGTGGTTGGTCCGGTCCACCAGCGTGATCTTCACCGCGGCATTGCGCAGCGACCGGGCCGCTTCCAGGCCGCCGAAGCCGCAGCCGACGATCACGATGCGGGGAACCGGCACGCCTGCTGTCATGGACGAATTATGCGAACGACCTCACCTGGGCCTTTGGTAACTCTCTGCGCGCCCATCACCGCAGTGATGGCATCATTCAATGCTCAACCCCGCTCGCCAAGGAAAAATCATGTTCCCCACCGCCATCGCAGGCAGCCTGCCCAAGCCGGGCTGGCTGGCCGAAACCCGGAAACTGTGGCCGCAGTGGAAGGCCCAGGGTGACGAACTGCGCCAGGCCAAGGCCGACGCCACCCTGCTGTGGATCAAGGCGCAGGAAGACGCCGGCCTGGACATCGTGGGGGACGGCGAACAGTCGCGCCAGCATTTCGTCCACGGCTTCCTCGAACAGGTCGAAGGCATCGACTTCGAGCACAAGGTGAAGATGGGCATCCGGGACAACCGGTACGACGCGATGGTGCCCCAGGTGGTGGCACCGCTGAAGCTCAAGGGCCGGGTGCATGCCTTCGAGGCGCAACTGGCGCGAGCCCATACCCAGCGCAAGCTCAAGTTCACGCTGCCCGGGCCCATGACGATCGTCGACACGGTGGCCGACCGCTTCTATGGCGACAAGGTCAAGATGGCTTTCGCCTTTGCGCAGTTGCTCAACCAGGAAGCGCTGGCGCTGCAGGCCGACGGCGTCGACATCATCCAGTTCGACGAGCCGGCCTTCAACGTGTACATGAAGGACGCCGCAGACTGGGGCGTGAAGGCACTGGAGCGCGCGGCACAAGGGCTTACCTGCACCACCGCCGTCCACATCTGCTACGGCTACGGCATCAAGGCCAACGTCGACTGGAAGAATGCCCTGGGCGATGAGTGGCGCCAGTACGAGCAGATCTTTCCGGCGCTGGCCGCCAGCTCGATCGATCAGGTGAGCCTGGAGTGCTACCACTCGCACGTGCCACCGCAATTGATGAAGCTGCTGGAAGGCAAGGACGTGATGGTGGGCGTCATCGACGTGGCCAGCGACGAGATCGAGACGCCCGAGCAGGTGGCCGATACCATCGGCCGGGCCCTGCAGTTCGTCGCCCGCGAGCGGCTGATCCCCTGCACCAACTGCGGCCTGGCGCCGATGGACCGCGCGGTCGCGCTCAAGAAACTCGAAGCACTGGCGCAGGGCGCCGCGCTGGCGCGCAGCCGGTACGCAGCGTGAGCAGCCTGAATCGTGCCGGCCTGGCGCGGCTGCGCGGCTTCCTGCAAGCGCATGCCGACGAGCGGCGCATCCCCGGCGCCGTGGTGGTGGTGGCGCTGGGCGGCCACGTCGAACTGTTCGAGGCGCTGGGCCAGCGCGATCCGGCCACCGGAGCGGCGATGAAGAGCGATGCCATCTTCCGCATCTACTCCATGACCAAGCCGCTGGTCTCGCTGGTCACGCTGATGCTGGCCGAGGAAGGCCGGCTGCAACTGATGGATCCGGTTTCGCGCTACCTGCCCGAATTCGCCGGCCAGCAAGTGGCGGTTGAAGAGGGCGGCGCGGTGCGGCTGGAGCCGGTGCGCCGTGAAGCCACCGTGCACGACCTGTTGCGGCACACCGCGGGACTGACTTACGAGTTCCTCGGAACCAATGCGGTGCAGCGCCAGTATGTGGAGACGCGCATCGGCAGCCGCGCCCGCAGCAATGCCGAGTTCAGCAAAGCGCTGGCGGCCCTGCCGCTGGGGCTGCAACCGGGGAGCGCCTGGGAATACAGCCGCGCCACCGACGTGCTGGGCGCATTGCTCGAGGTCATCGCCGGCCAGCCGCTGGGCCGGTTGCTGCATCAGCGCATCCTCGATCCACTGGGGATGAAAGACACGGCCTTCGGTATCACCGAAGCCAATTGGGACCGGATCGCCGAACCGTTCGCGGTCGATCCCGAAAGTGGAGAGGCGGTTCGGTTGCTGAATGCGCGCGAAATGCCCAAGTTCGAATCGGGCGGCGGTGGCCTGATGTCCACCGCTGGCGATTACCTGCGCTTCCTCCAGCTGATGCGCAATCGCGGCATGCTGGACGGCACGCGGTTGGTGTCGCGCAAGACCATTGAGTGGATGACGTCGGATCACCTGGACGGTGTTGGAATCCGGGGCGACCTGGTGCTGCCGGGTTACGGTTTCGGGTTGGGCTTCGCCGTGCGGCGCCACACCGGCATTGCGCCGCAGCCGGGATCGCCCGGGCAGTACCAATGGAGCGGGCTGGGCGGCACTTCGTTCTTCGTCGACCCGGTCGAAGACCTGTTTGCCTTGCTGATGACCCAGGCCCCCAACCAGGGCGCTTATTACCGCAACCAGTTCCGACCCCTGGTCTATGCGGCGCTGGACTGAA
>JAAOZX010000125.1 GCA_012274225.1 Comamonadaceae bacterium
AAGCCGGATCCTGTCCGCAGCAGGGACCGGGCTGCGCGTTGCTTCGCGCGGTCCACGTGAGGGACGTGGCGGCCTCCACGCAGCGGCACGTTGACTGTGCGCAATGCTAATCGGCGGTAAGCACGAGGGCGTCCACGGCCATCACGCCGTCGCCCTCGGCCATCACCATCATCGGATTGATCTCTGCCGCCTGCACGGCGCCGCCCGGCTGCACCGCGAGTTGCGAGAGGGCACTGATGGCGCTCGCCAGTGCTTCCAGGTCGCCGCACGGCCGGCCACGCAGCCCCGAGAGGGTCTTGAGCGCGCGCACCTCCTCGATCATCTCGTGCGCAACGGCGACGCTCACCGGCGCCAGCCGGATGCTGCGGTCGCGCGCCACCTCGGCCCAGATCCCGCCGGCCGCCAGCAGCACGATGGGCCCTGCCTGCGGATCGATCTGATAGCCGACGAGTACCTCGGCCAAGCCCTGGGTCATGGGCTGTATCAGCGCTTCGTTGGCATCGATGCCGGTCGCGCGTTGCGAGAGATTGGCCCGCAACGTGGACAACGCGCGCTGCAGCCCGTCGCCGTCGGTCACGCCGAGCGCCACACCGCCCACTTCGGTTTTGTGCGGGATCGCAGCCGAGCAAACCTTCACCGCCACCGGATAGTCGAACGGCAGTTGTGCGGGTGCATCGCCGTCGATCGCAACCGTGACGAACGGCGCATGCGGGATGCCCAATCGATCCAGCACTTCATAGGCCTGCGCTTCGCTCACTGGGCGCGCCCGCATCGCGCGCTCGGGCGAGAGCGAGACGACTTCCGGCAGTGTCACGGGCGAGCGCCGCGCGAACACCGCCGCGATCACGTCGCCACAGGCTTCGGGCGTGCGGAAGCACGGCACATGGGCGGCCGTCAATTGCGCGATCGCCTGCGGTGCTTCCGGCACGATCATCGCGGCCAGCGGCTTGGCGCTGCCGGCGCTGTCGATGATCGGCTTGACGGCCAGGTGCGGATGCATGCGCGCCGACGATCCGACCACGGCAACCACCAGGTCGAATTCCGGTGCGGCCAGCATGATGTCGAGCGCGGCCTTCATCGTGTCGTAGCGCGTGCCGGCCAGCGTCAGGTCGGCGACGCGGCCCGGCGTGACGGCGATGCCGGCGGCAGAGAGCCTGGCCAATGTCCGGGCCGATGCCGGCTCGACGACGATGCCGCGGATGCCAAGCTGGTCCACCACCATCGCCGCGCCGCCACCCGTGGTGGTGACGACGCCCACCCGGCGCGGCGCCGGCTGGCCCGGCCGCAACGGCAATCGCATGGCCAGCGGGTGGCACTCCATCAGCGCTTCCAGGATGCCGACCCTTGCGATGCCGCAATCCTTCAGGAAGGCGTCGGCGATGTCGTCCTCGCCGGCCAGCGCGCCGGTGTGAGTCTGGGCCATTTCGGCGGCGGCGGCCGAGCGGCCCAACTTGTACGCGACCACCGGCTTGCCGCGCCGGGCCGCTTCGATCGCGAACGCGCGCAGCGCTGCGCCGTGATTCAGCGTCTCCAGGAACAGCGCGTAGGCTTCGATGCCGTCGTCGTCCAGCGTCGCGGCGCAGATCTCGCCCAGGCTCAGGTCGCACTCGCTGCCGACCGACACCAGTCCGGCGAAGCCGACGCCGCGCGCCCGTCCGCGCGAGACCAGCGCGCCGATCATGCTGCCGCTGTGCGACGCTACGAACAGATTGCCGCCCGGCACGTCGGGCTCGGCGAAGGCGGCGTTGGCCGTCAGCACCAGTTTCTCGCGCGGGTTGATCGTTCCCAGGCAGCTCGGTCCCAGGATGCGGATGCCGGTGCGCCGCGCGATGTCGGTGAGCTCGCGTTCGCGCGCCGCGCCTTGCGCTCCGGTTTCGGAAAAGCCGCTGGCCAGCACCGAGACCACCTTGACACCCAGCCGTGCGCATTCGGCGACGGTCTCGATCACCATTTCAGTAGCCGTCACCAGGTAGACATGGTCCGGCGCTTCGGGCAGATCGGCGAGCGAGGGCCAGGCCTTTTCGCCCTGCACTTCGGCCCGGCGCGGATTCACCGGGTAGATGGTGGCGGCGCAACCAGCCTGGCGCAGGAAGTGCAGTGGCCGGCCGGCGTTCTTCCCGGGATCGTCGGAGGCGCCGACGATGGCGATGCTGCGCGGGTGCAGCAGGGCTTGGGCAAGCGCGGCGCCGCGCGTCGGCGATGCGGTCATGGCGAGAACCAGTCGATCAACAGGGAATTGATTGGCGCCGCCCGTTCGTACTGCAGCCAGTGGCCCGCGCCTTCGAACCGCATCAGCCGGCGCTGCGGATGGCCTTGCGCGAAGATTTGCTGCACATCGGGCGCTGGGGCGGTGGGATCGTGCTCGCCCCAGGCCAGCAGCACCGGTATGCGCAAGCGGTCCAGCGCGCGCCGGGTGGCGTCGGTCAGCGACAAGGGGCGGCTGCGCAGCCGGGTCTGCTCGCTGGTCCGCCGGTGAATGGCGAGCGCCAACGCGTCGATCGCAGCGGGATCGTGCAACATCAGATGGGAAAGGTTGTGCCGGTGGGCCCCGGTCTGGGCCGGTCCCGGCGGCATGGCGCGCCAGTTCTTCAACACCAGCGGCCGGCGCGCAAAACCATGACCGGTCGCGCCCAGCAACGCCAGCCGGCTGACGCGGCCGCGGGTTGCCGCCAGATTGGCGGCCAGCACCGAACCGAACGAAAAAGCCGCGAGGCTGATTTCGCGATCGGCGCCGATCAGGTCGGCGATGGCCTGCTGCAACGCCCCGACCAGCCGCTCCAGGGTGTGCGGCGGCGGCAGTTCGTCGGATTCGCCGCAACCGGGCAGATCCGGCAGCCAGAGCTCATGCCATTGCGCCAGCGCCTCGATGTTGCGCACCCAGTGCAGCCAGCTGCCGTTGCCGCCGTGCAGCAGCACCAGCGGCGCGCCATGGCCGATGCGGTGCCACCGCACGGTGCTGTCCTCGAAGCGCGTGTCGACAAGCTCGCAGCGCCGCGCCAGCTGCGCGATCAGGGCCTGCGCCTGCGCCTGCGCTTCGCTGTCCGTCACAGCGCCGATCTCAATCCAGCGTCAGCTTGATCGACTTGATCAGCCGGCCGTACTCGGCGCTCTCGCGCGCCAGGTAGCTGGCGAACTCGGCGGAGGTGCCGCCCACCACCAGCGCGCCCTGGGATGCGAGCCTCTCGTTGACGTCGGGCGCGGCCAGCGCCTTGGCGGTTTCGCGCTGCAGCCTGGCGACAATTTCCGCTGGCGTCTTGGCGGGGGCCAACAGCCCGCTCCACGAGTTGATCTCGACGCCCGGATAACCGCCCTCGGCCATGGTCGGCACGTCGGGCAACTGGGGCAGCCGCTGGGGCGAGCACACCGCCAGCGCACGCAACTTGCCGCTGGTGAAGTACGGAACCGACGACAGCGATGTCATGAAGCCCATCGAGATCTGCCCGCCCAGCAGGTCGGCCAGTGCCGGCGCCGCGCCCTTGTACGGGACGTGGATCAACTGGATGCCGGCTTTCTGCTGGAACAACTCACCAGCCAGGTGCTGCGAACCGCCGGCGCCGGAGGATGAGAAGCTCAACTTGCCCGGCTCCTTCTTCGCCGCCGCCACCAACTCGGCGAGCGTCTTGTACGACTCGGGCCGCACCGCCAGGATGCAGGGCGCCGACATCACCTGGCTGATCGGTTCGAAGCTGTGCAGGGCATCCCACTTCAGATCCTTGTACAAATGGTTGTTGATGGCCAGCGGTGCCGCCGCCATCAGCAGCGTGTAGCCATCGGGCGCGGCCTTGGCCACGATCTCGGAGGCGAGGTTGGAGCCCGCGCCGGGCTTGTTGTCGACCACGAAAGACTGGCCCAGCGCGGTCTGCAATTTGACGGCGATGAGGCGCGCGGCGAGGTCGGTGGGACCGCCGGCGGAAAAGCCGACCACGATCTTCACCGGCCCGCTCGGGTAGCTGGCGCTGGCGGTCTGCGCCTGCGCGAGCCCGGCCCACCCGGCGGACACCCATGCGGCACTGCCGGCGAGGACCTGTCTCCTGGATTTGTTCATGTCTTGTCTCCTTGGCTTCCTGGAAGGATGGTTCTCAGGCTGACTTGGGCGGGCGCTGCGAGAAGCTGCGCTCGAACACGCCCTCGGCAATCCGGTTCTTGAGCATTTCGATGGAACCGCCGGCGATCATCCAGCCGCGGATGCGGCGAACGCAGTATTCGACGATGGACTCGCGACTGTAGCCCATGCCTCCCATCGCCTGCAACGCTTCGTTGGCCACGTCCCAGCCGGCCTGGTTGCAAGCCAGCTTGGCCATCGCCGTGCTGTGCGCACTGGGCAGGCCCTGTTCGCCCTCCATCGCCGCCTTGTACAGCAGCAACTGCGCCGACTCGAGCTTGAGCGCCATGTCGGCGAACTTCCACTGGATGCCCTGGAACTCGCACAGCGGCCGGCCGAACTGCTTGCGGATCAGCACATGCTCGCGCGCCAGGTTGTAGCAGAGCCGGCCCAGCGCCAGCGAGCGCGAGGCATTGCCCAGGCGCTCGACGTTGAAGCCGGATATCTGCTTCTTGAAGCCGCCCGGCCCGAGCAGCAGGTTGTCGGCGGGAATGCGGCAGTTGTCCATGTACAACTGGCACCATTGCTCGCCGCTCATGAAGGCCGAGGGCTCGCCGATGGCAAAGCCCGGCGCGTCGCGCTCGATGAGCACCGAGCCGATACCGTCCAGGCCAGGACCGAAACGAACATAGACCAGGAACAGCGAGGCCTCCGGGCTGTTGGTCGAGAACACCTTGCTGCCGTTGATCAGGTAATGGTCGCCGTCGCGCTTCGCCGTGGTGGTCAATTCGGTCACCGCCGATCCCGCCTCGGGCTCGCTCATGCCCAGGGCGATCAACTGCTGGCCGCTGAGCAGGCCCGGCAGCCAGCGCTGCTTCTGCGCTGCCGTGGCGTATTCGACGAAGGTGCGGATCGGCCCGAAATTGCCGGCCTGCACGATGTCCGCGCTCTTGGGGCAGACCTGCGCCACTTCCTGGATCGCCAGCACCGCGTGCATGAGGGAGCCGCCCTGGCCACCGTCGGCTTCGGCAAACGCGATGCCCAGCAGGCCCTGGTCGGCCAGCAGCCTGGCCACGTCATGCGGATAGGTGCTCGAATGGGCGCGCTGCAGGGCGCCCGCCGCCAGCTTGTCCTGGGCAAATCGCCGCACCGCGTCGGCGAAACCCGCGTGTTCCTCGCTCAGGTTGAAATCCATGCTCGTTCCTCTCTTGATGCGTGATTCGGCATTTTGAACCGGCACTGCCGAAAAATCGCGTGGGTCGTGCAGTCGACATTGCGAGGCCGACCTCCGGACGCAGAAGACGCAGAATTACGCAGAAGACGCAAAAGAATTCAAATTCAAGACTGGCTTTGAGTTTTGTGTTCCTTCTGCGTCTTTTGCGGACCTTTGCGTCTTCTGCGTCCGGCTGTTCCAAATCCCCCAGGGATTCATTTGCAGTTTCCCTAGAATCAGCTCACATCCAGGAGATTTGCAATGGTGGAACCCGCCGCCGCCCCGACCGGCGAAACCTGGGACGAGACGGTCGTCCGGGTGCTCAAGGTCAACCAGGTCCGATTGGTGACCTACGTGCCCGACAAGGTGCTCGCCCCCCTCATCAAAAGAGTGCACGCCGATCCCTACTTCACGGTGATCTGTCCGGCGCGTGAGGAAGAGGCCGTGGGCATAGTGACCGGCGCCTACCTGGCCGGGTTGCGCGGCATTGTGCTGATGCAGACCAGCGGCTTCGCCACGCTGCCGAACGTGCTGGCCTCGCTCGCACTGCCGTACCAGATCCCGGTGCTGATGATGATTTCGGAGCGCGGTACCCTGGGCGATCACCAGCTGGCGCAGTCTATCGTGTGCAGCACGCTGCGGCCCATCCTGCAGGCGCTCAGGATCGAGAACCACGGCATCGAGCGGCAGGACGACGTCGAGTTCATCGTCGACCGCATGATCCGCCAGGCCTACGCCACCCAGGCCGCGGCCGCGATGATCTTGTCGCCGCTGCTCACCAGCCGCGGCAAGAAGAGCTATTGAAGGATTCACCATGGCAAGCAACATCTCGAACGGCCGCGTCGGCGCGCAAGTGATGAACCGTTCGGACCTGACCCGGCGCCTGGTGGCGAGGCTCAAGAAGGACGAGGCGGTGGTCGCCGGAATCGGCCACACCAATTTCGACCTCTGGGCGGCCGGCCCGCGCCCGCAGAATTTCTACATGCTCGGCAGCATGGGACTGGCGGTCCCGATCGCGCTGGGTGTTGCGATCGCGCAGCCGCAGCGCAAGGTGATCGCGCTGGAAGGCGATGGCTCGCTGCTCATGCAACTGGGTGCGCTGGGCACCGTCGCCAGCGCGAAACCCGGGAATTTGCTGATCGTCGTCTGGGACAACGGCACGTACCAGATCACCGGCTCGCAGCCGACGCTCACGTCGTCATCGGTGGACCTGGTCGCCATGGCCCAGGGCGCCGGCCTGGCGCACAGTACCTGGGCTGCCGACGAGTCGCATTTCGAGGCCCTGGTGGACCAGGCGCTGGCCGGCGACGGGCCGCGCTTCGTCTGCGCCCGCACCGACAACCAGCCGCCGGCGGGCGTGACCGAGCGCGACGCGGCCCGCATTCGCGGCCGATTCATGGATGCGCTGGCCACTCCGGGGAGCTGGGCATGACGGGGCAGTTGCTGCTCGGCGGCCAATGGGTAGCCGGTGCCGGCCGCGAGAGCCTGAAGGACAAGTTCGACGGCGCGGTTTACGGTGAGATGGCCGTCGCATCTTCGGAACAGGTGACAGCGGCCGTCGGCGGCGCCGTGCGGGGCCAGCTGCAATCGACGCTGACGCCATACCAGCGCTTCAAGATCCTGTCGGCGGCATCACGCATCATCGAAAGCCGGATCGAGCCGCTGATCGAACTGATGCGCCACGAGGCGGGCTTCACCCGCGCCGACGGCGACAACGAGGTCAAGCGCTGCGTGCAGACGCTGGAACTGTCGGCCGAGGAGGCCAAGCGCCTGAACGGCGAGATGGCGCCGCTGCAGGCCGGCGACGGCGTGAAGAACCGGATCGGCTTCACGATGCGCTCGCCGCGCGGCGTGGTCTGCGTGATCACGCCGTTCAATTCGCCGCTGAACGTGCTGTCGCACAAGGTCGGCCCGGCGCTGGCCGGCGGCAATGCGGTGGTCATCAAGCCGTCGGAGTACACGCCGCTCACGGCGGTGGAACTGTGCAAGGCCCTGATCGAAGCGGGCCTCCCGCCGGGCCTGCTGGCGCTGCTGCACGGCCAGGGCGGCGTGATCGGGCCGCAGTTGCTGGCGGACCCGCGCATCGCCTTCTATGCTTTCACGGGCAGCACGCGCGTCGGCAAGGAAGTCCAGCGCGCGGCCGGCCTGCGGCGCACCCAGCTCGAACTCGGCAGCATCTCCAGCACCATCGTGTGCCACGACGCGGATGCGGGCCTGGCGATCCCGAAGATCCTCAACGCGGGCTTTCGCAAGGCCGGGCAGGTCTGCACCTCGGTGCAGCGCCTGTATGTCGACCGCCGGATCGCGGCGACGTTCGTGCCCCAACTGGTGGCGGCGGCGCAGAAGATGAAAGCCGGCGACCCCGCCGATCCGGCCACGGTGATCGGCCCCCTGATCAGCGTGCAGCATGCGAGGCGGGCCAAGGCCTGGGTCGACGAAGCGGTCGCGGGCGGCGCGCAGATACTCACCGGCGGCGAATGCGTGGGCGCCGTGATGCAGCCGACGGTGTTGACGCGGGTGGCCGACGACATGAAGGTGATGTGCGAGGAGATCTTCGGGCCGGTCTTGTCGATCGTCGAATTCGAAGGCATCGACGCCGCCGTGGCGCAGGCCAACGGCACGGCGTTCGGCCTGTCGGTCGGGCTGTTCACGAGCAATCTGCACACCGCGTTCCACGCGGCGCGGGCCCTGCGCTTTGGCGGCGTGCATGTGAACGAGGCTTCCAGCGCCCGCGTCGATGCCATGCCGTTCGGCGGTGTCAAGGACAGCGGTTTCGGCTGGGAAGGGCCTTCCTACGCCATCCGCGAGATGACGGAGGAACGGTTGATGACCGTGTCCTATTGATTGGAAGATGCGCATGATCCTCGATGAGTTTGCGCGTTACGCGCAGTTCGAGGCCGCCCGCCCGCTGCCGGCCGAGGTGGCGCACCACGCCAGGCGCGCGCTGATCGACTGGTTCTCGGCGCTGTTTCCCGGCATCGCCGTCGCGCCGGGCCAGCAATTGATGCGGGCCCACGCATCCGAGCTGGGGCATGGCCAATCCAGCCTGCCGGGCCAGCGCACCACCGCGTTTCCGGGCACGGCCGCCTGGATCAACGGCAGCATCTCGCACGCGGTGGAATTCGACGACATCTTCCGCGATGCCATCTACCATCCGGGCTGCCCGACCATCTCCGCCGCGCTGGCGGTCGCCGAGGACCGCGGCTGCAGCGGCGCCGACCTGCTGAAGGCGATCACCATCGGCTACGAGATCTCGACGCGCATCGGCGCGGCGGTGCAGCCGTCTCACTATCGCTTCTTCCACACCACCGGCACCGTCGGCTGTTTCGGCAGCGCCGCGGCCACGGCGGCGCTGCTCGCCGGCGGCAATGGCGACGTGATGCGGCACTCGCTGGCGACGGCGGCGTCGTTCGCCGCCGGGCTGCAACAGGCGTTCCGTTCCGACGCGATGACCAAGGCCCTGCACGCCGGCCACGCGGCGTGGGTCGGCGTCACGGCCGGCACCGGCGCGGCCAGCGGCATCACCGGCGCACTCGACATCCTGGAAGGGGCTGCGGGTTTCGGCGCCGCGATGGCCGACCAGCCCAACTGGGAACTGGCCACCGAAGGCCTGGGTTCGCGCTACAACATCCAGGCCATCACGCAGAAGAACCATGGTTGCTGCGGTCACACCTTCGCCGCGATCGACGCCATGCTCGACATCCGGGCCCGACGGCCGATCGCCGTGGAGCAGGTGCAAGCCATCCGGGTCGACACCTACCAGACCGCGCTCGACGTCACCGGCAACTTCGAGCCGCGCACCGCGTTCGAGGCCAAGTTCAGCCTGCCGTACGTCGTCAGCCATGCCTTGCTGTACGGGGCCGTTCGGCTCAACGCCTTCGAGCCGCAGCGGCTGGCCGATGCCGACATCCGCGCCCTGGTGGCAAGGACCCAGTTGCAGGCCGACGCGCCAATGAGCGCTGGTTTTCCGGTCATGCGCGCGGCGCGGGTGACGGTGACGTTGCGCGACGGCTCGGTGCTGGAGCAATTCGCGCCCTGTCGCAAGGGCGATCCGGAAGCGCCGTTGTCCGACGCCGACCTGAACGACAAGTTCGTCGAGCTCGCCTCGCCGGTGATCGGCGCGCAGGCCGCCCGCCAATTGCTGGAGCAGCTCTGGCAGGTCGAGCGTCACGACCTCGCCTCGCTGCGCCTGACTGCGCTCTGAGCGCGCCGGCGACCGATCCCAAAGTCGCGCGAGGGCGACCCGCGTGAGTCGCCGTTCACACTCATTCCAGCGGCTCAGGTGTTCTCGACGAGTTGACCCTGCCCCCCGCCGCGGCTTACCGCCGCGCCGTCGTCGGCCTGCAAGCGCCAGAAATACAGCGACGACGCCACGGTGATCACGGCCAGCACCAGGAAGGCGTGATGCAGCGCGCTTGTGACCAATGCATGATCGGTCTGCGGCAGGCCGTCCAGGAACCAGGCGGCCACGAGCGAGGCGGCGGCCAGACCGAAGCTCATCGACAACTGCTGCATCGAACTCGCCAGCGTGCTGGCCATGCTGGTTTCGGGTCCTTCCACGTCGGCATAGGCCAGCGTGTTCATGGCCGAGAACTGCATCGAATTGAAGAAGCCCATGGCCAGCGCCAGCAGCACGATCAGCGCCGCGGGCGTGGCCGGGCCGACCAGCGAGAACAGGCCGATCATGACGCCGATGGTCACGGTGTTGATGGTCAGCACGCGCCGATAGCCCAGCGCAGCCAGGATCTGCCGGGTGCCGAACTTCATGGTGATGGCCGCCGCGGCCGAGGGCATCATCAACAGGCCCGATTGCCAGGCCGGCAGCCCCAGGCCGAGCTGGTACAGCAGCGGCAGCAGAAAGGGCATTCCGCCCATGCCGATGCGCGTCACGAAGCCGCCGAGCACCGCGACCCGGAAGGTGCGAACGCGAAACAGCGCCAGCCGCAGGAGCGGATAGTGAATGCGCGACGCGTGCACCGCGTAGGCCGCCAACAGGCCGAGCGCGACCAGCAGCAGGATGCTGGCCGAGGTGAAGTCCAGCCGGTGCTCGCCGAAAATCTCCAGCAACCAGGACAGCAGCGCGACGCCCGAGCCGAACAGCGCGAAACCGACCCCATCCAGCGGGCGTGGCGCCTCGGCCCGGTATTCGGGCAGGTAGCGGGCGATCAGCATCAAAGCCACCAGGCCGACCGGCAGGTTGACCAGGAAGATGTAGCGCCACGACACGACATGCACGATCAGGCCGCCGACAGTCGGCCCGAGCAACGGGCCGACCAGTGCCGGCATCACCACGAAGTTCATCGCCGACAGCAGTTCCGCCTTGCTGAAGGTGCGCACGATGGCCAGCCGGCCGACCGGCATCATCATCGCGGCGCCCAGTCCTTGCAGCAGCCGCGCCGCGACCAGCATCGGCGGGTTGAGCGACAGGCCGCACAGCAGCGACGCCGTGGTGAACACCGTCACTGCCGTGAAGAATACGCGTCGGGTGCCGAACCGGTCGGCCATCCAGCCGCTGACCGGAATGAACACCGCCAGGCTCAGGATGTAGCTGGCGACCACCGCTTTCAGGCTGAGCGGCGTGACCTGCAGGCTGGCCGCCATCGACGGAATGGCGGTGTTGACGATGGTTGCGTCCAGCGTCTCCATGAACATCACGGTCGCTACCACCCAGGGCAGGTAGCGCCTGGCGGTGGCGGGATCCGGCGGCGTGAGGGTCGCCATCGGCTCAGCCCTGCGCTGCCGAGGTGCTAGCCGCGGTGCGTTTGCGGGGTCGCTTGCGCGCCGCGACAAGGCTGTCCTTCAGGTCGCCCGCCAGCGTGCGGTCCAGGCGCGCCTTCAGCAGCTCCAGCACCGCCGTTTCCTCGGGCTTGAGGCAAGCCAATCCGTCGCGCCGTTCGGCTGCCGCCTCGTCGCGGATCTCCAGCAGCAGCTGGCCCTCGGTGTAGGCCGCCAGTACCTCGGGGTGGATGTAGCACTTGCGGCAGATGGTGGGCGTGTTGCCCAGCCGCGAGGCCACGCTCTCGACCGCGGCACGCAGGTTCTTCTTCGCGCCGGCCTCGCTGTCGAAGGCCTCGAACTCGCGCAGGGCGAGGGCCGCCAGCACCGTGCCGGCCCAGGTGCGGAAGTCCTTGGCCGTGATGTCGCGGCCGGTGATCTCGCGCAGGTAGTCGTTCACGTCGGCCGAGGTGACGTGCTTCACTTCGCCCTCGTCGTCCACATACTGGAACAGGTCCTGTCCCGGCAATTCCTGGCAGGCCTTGACGATCCTGGCCACCCGCCGGTCCTTCAGTTGCAGCTTCCAGCTCTTGCCGCTCTTGCCCTTGAACTGGAAGCGCAGTTCCGACCCTTCCACCTTGACATGCGGGTTGCGCAGGGTGGTGAGGCCGTAGCTCTTGTTGGTCCTGGCGTAGTCGTCGTTGCCGACCCGGATCAGAGTGGTCTCGAGCAGGTGCACCACGGTGGCGAGCACCTTCTGGCGCGGCAGGCCGCGCAGCGCCATATGCCCGGCGATGCGCTCGCGGATGCCCGGCAGCGTCTGGGCGAACTCCATCATGTGCTCGTATTTGGTGCTCTCCCGCACCTCGCGGAACTGCGGGTGGTATTTGTACTGCTTGCGGCCCCTGGCGTCGCGCCCGGTCGCCTGGATGTGCCCGTTGGGCCGGGGGCAGATCCACACGTCGCTCCAGGCCGGCGGTATCGCCAGTTTGCGGATCCGCTCCAGCGTGGCCTCGTCGCTCACCGGATCGCCATTGGCCTTGAGACAGCGAAAGCCTTCACCCGCGCGTTCGCGCTGGATGCCGCGCTGCTCGTCCGTCACATAGACCAGCCCCGCGGATTCGGCGGCGTCCCGGGCGTCGACGATGACCTGGGCCTGTTCTGGGGACATGGGTGGAGGATCTTCCTGCGGGTCTGGTACGGCAGAGCCGAGTATTTCGCAGTCATGCGCTGCCGGCCGTAGGACGAAATCACGGCTGGATGGAAGCCAAGGGCCGGCGATAAATAATAAGCCTACTTATAATATAGGTCACTATGAAATGGAGCTTCACCCGCCGTTTCGGCTTCCTGGTCAATGACGTGTCGCGGCTCTACAGCCAGCAGTTCGACCGGCTGGCGCGCGAGGAGATCGGCCTGTCGCAGGCGCAGTGCCGGCTGGTGGGTGTGCTGGCCGCGCATGAGGGCGACGAGCCGCTGTCGCAGACCGAGCTGGCTCAGCGGCTGGGGTTGAGCACCATGGCCGTGGGCGGGCTGTGCGACCGGATGGCCGCGGCCGGCTGGATCCGGCGCGAGCCCAGCCCGACCGACCGGCGCATCAATCGCCTGAAGCTCGAGCCACGCGCGCGCAAGGCGCTCGCGGCTGCGCTGGCGATCGGCGACGATCTCACCGCGCGCTCGCTGGCTGCGTTGACGGCGGCCGAGCGCGCGCAACTGCTGGCCTTGCTGGCCAAGACCCGGGAAGGCCTGCTCCGCCTCAACGCGCAAGAGGAAATCGCAGCGTGAGTCCGGCAGCCACGGTGGGCGGTTTTCCGCACCGCCGGATGATCACCGTCTCGATCATGCTCGCGACCATCATGCAGGCGCTCGACACCACGATCGCCAACGTCGCGCTGCCGCACATGCAGGGCAGCCTGCAGGCGTCGCAGGACCAGATCACCTGGGTATTGACCTCCTACATCGTCGCCGCGGCCATCGCCTTGCCGCTGACCGGCTGGCTGTGCTCCCGCTGGGGCCGGCGCAAGGTCTTCATCGTCTCCATCGTCGGCTTCACCGTCGCCTCGGCGCTGTGCGGTATGGCGACTTCGCTCGGCGGCATCGTCGCGGCGCGGCTGTTGCAGGGGATTTTCGGCGCGGCCCTGGTGCCGCTGTCGCAGGCCGTGCTGCTGGACATCAACCCGCCGCAAAAGGTCGGGCAGGCGATGGCGATCTGGGGCGCCGGCATCATGGTCGGCCCGATCCTGGGCCCGATGCTCGGCGGCTGGCTGACCGAGAACTTCGACTGGCGCTGGGTGTTCTTCATCAACCTGCCGGTCGGCCTGTTCGCGCTGTGGGGCATCCTGCGCTACCTGCCGGAAAGCCGGCCGCGCAGCGAGCGGCTGGACATCTTCGGCTTCGTCACGCTCAGCCTGGCGATCGGCCTGCTGCAATTGTTCCTGGACCGTGGTGAGCTGCTCGACTGGTTCGATTCCTGGGAGATCAAGCTGGAGGCGGCGGGCACGCTGGTCGCCTTCGCGTTCTTCGTGGTGCACACCTGGACGGTGCAGGGCGTTTCGTTCTTCGACCGTGACCTGCTCAAGGACCGCAACTTCATCACCGGCCTGCTGTTTGCCTTCATCGTCGGCACCATCCTGTACGGCACGATGGCGCTGCTGCCCACTTTCCTGCAGAACCTGATGGACTACCCGGTGGTCTACACCGGCGAGGTCACGGCGCCGCGCGGCGTCGGCACCATGCTGGCCATGATCGTGGTCGGCCGGCTGGTGCACCGCATCGACGTGCGCGCGATCATGGCCGCCGGCTTCGCCCTCACGGCGTTCTCGCTGTACCAGATGACCAGCATCACGCTGCAGATGGACAGCCACCTGATCATCCTGTCGGGCTTCATCCAGGGCCTGGGCATCGGCTTCACCTTCGTGCCGCTGTCCACGGCGACCTTCGCCACGCTGGCGCCGCGCCTGCGCAACCAGGGCACGCCGATCTTCAGCCTGCTGCGCAACATCGGCGGCAGCGTCGGCATCTCGATCGTGCAGGCGCTGTTGACGCATGGCTCGGCCGCCGCCCACGCGCAACTGGCCGCCGTGGTGGCGCCGGGCAACCGGGGCCTGATCGGTCTGCCGCCGGGCCTGAGTCCCGACACGGCCGGAGGACTGGCACTGCTCAACGCCGAGGTCAGCCGGCAGGCGGCGCTGATCGGCTATGTCGGCGACTTCTCGATCATGATGATCGTGACGTTATTGACGATTCCGCTATTGCTCCTGATTCGCCGCCCCGGCAGCGCGCCGTCCGGCGCGGCGGCCGAAGTGCCTCACTGAGCCGAACGGTATCCGTGCGAGTGGCGTCGGCCCTGGCTAGAGCATCTTGCTCAAGAACCGTCGCGTGCGTTCCTGCTGCGGCCGATCGAACAGATCGGCCGGTGTTCCTTCCTCGATCAGCAGGCCTTCGTCCATGAACAGCACCCGGTCGGCGACCTGGCGGGCAAAGCCCATTTCATGGGTGACCACGACCATGGTCATGCCTTCCTCGGCCAGCGCCTGCATGACGGCCAGCACTTCGCCCACCATCTCCGGGTCCAGCGCGGAAGTCGGTTCGTCGAACAGCATGATGCGCGGCTGCATCGCCAGTGCCCGCGCGATCGCCACCCGCTGCTGCTGACCGCCGGACAGCTGATTGGGGTAAGCGTCGATCTTGTCGAGCAGGCCGACCTTGGCCAGCAATTCGGTGGCCCGCGTGCGCGCCTGGGCTGCCGTCAAGCCGCGAACCTTGGACGGCGCCAGCGTGATATTGTCCAGCACGGTCTTGTGCGGGAACAGATTGAAGCGCTGGAACACCATGCCGATCTCGGAGCGAAGAGCGTCGAGGTCGGTCGCGGACTCGTGCACCGAAACTCCATGCACGAGCACCTCACCGCCGGAGGCTTCCTCCAGGCCGTTCAGGCAGCGCAGGAACGTGCTCTTTCCCGAACCGGAGGGACCGATCACGCAGACCACCTCGGAAGCCTGCACGGTGCAGTCGATGCCGCGCAGCACGGCCAGCGGGCCGAACTGCTTGGTCAGCGCCTTAACGCGAATCACCGCGTCCATACCGCGCCTCCATTCTTCGCACGACGTAGGCCAGGCCCAGCGTCAGCACCCAGTACATGAGCGAAATCGTGAGGTAGGGCTCCCAATAGCGGGAGTAGGCGCCGGCGACGGTGCGCGCTGCATAGGCCAGCTCGGCCAGCCCGATCGCCGAAATCAGCGACGAATCCTTCAGCAGCGAGATGGCGTTGTTGCCCAGCGGCGGCAGCATGCGCCGAAACGCCTGCGGCAACACGATGTGGAACATGGTCCGCCGGAACGACATCCCGAGCGAGCGCGAGGCCTCCACCTGGCCGCGGTCGATCGACTGGATGCCGGCGCGAAAAATCTCGGAGATGTACGCGGCGGAATTGAGCGTGAGCGCGACCACGCCCGACAGGAAGGCCCCGTAGTTCTGCTTGAGGTAGCGCGCCATCTCACCCGAGATCAGCAGCCCGTCCGAAGGATTGATGAACAGCGGCAGCACCGCGAAGTGAATCAGCAGGATCTGCACGAACAGCGGCGTGCCGCGGAAGAAGCTGACGTACACCGTCGACGGCCAGCGCAGGGCGTAGTGGCACAGCTGCCGGGCCGGCGAATGGCGCGCTTCGGCGACCCGGGCCAGGCCGACGGCCAGGCCCAGCGCCGTCCCCTGACCGATGCAGATCAGAGTGACCAGGATGGTCATCTGCAGCCCGCGCCAGAACAGCGGGGCGTACTCCGCAATGATGTCGGCCCGGAACCAGCCGAACCACAGAGCCTGCTCCATCAGGCGGCGGCCGTTTCAGGCGCTCCTTATTGCGCCGGCAGCACCGGCGCCTCGGCCTGGAACCACTTCTTGTAGATCTGCGCATAGCTGCCATCGGCCTTCACCGCGGCCAGCCCCGAGTTCAGCTTGTCGAGCAGCGCCTTGTTGCCCTGCTTGACGACGATGCCGAAGTACTCCTTGGAGAAGCCCGGGTCGCTGACGGTCTTGAGCTGCTTGTGCTCCTGCACCCGGAAGGCGATCACGCCGTTATCGCCGATGGCTGCATCCACCCCGTTGTTGACCAGTTCGGAAATCACCACCGGCGTGCTTTCGAAGCGGCGGATGTCGGGGCTGGTCTTGCCGAACTCGCGCGACGCGACGTCGTCGCCGGTACTGCCGGTGACCACGCCCACCTTCTTGCCCGCCAGGTCCTTCAGGCCGCGCACCGGGCTGTCCTTTTGCACGGCGATCAGTTGCCGGGCCTCGAAGTAGGGCGCTGTGAAGTCGTACGACTGCTTGCGTTTGTCGTTGATGGTGACGCCCGAGATCACCAGGTCGACGTCCCCGTTGTTCAGGGCGGCGAAGATGCCGGTCCACGGCGTGTTGACGATCTTGATTTGCAGGCCGCTCTTCTGGGCGATCGCCTTGATCATGTCGATGTCGTAGCCGACGATTTCCTTCGTCGGGTTCTCGTAGGCAAAGGGCCGATAGGTGGCGCTGGAGCCGACCACCAACTCCTTGCCCTGGGCATGGGCGCCCAGGCCGAACAGGACGCCTGCGGCGGCGAAAACGATTGCGCTTGCTACTTTCATGAATTCTTCCTGGTTGAATGCGGAGTGTTGCGGGCCGCGAAAGGCCGCAGTCGAGCTTGGCTGAGCTTAGCGCAGATCAGAGCTTCGCCCGCGCGAACGCCGCGATCCTTTGCGCTGTGTCAGCATCGGCAAAGCAGGCCATCGCGGCCTGGCGTTCCTGCTCCAGTGCGCCGGTGAGTTGCGACGACAACTGGGTCGTCATCAATTTCTTCAATTGCGATGTCGCCAGGCGCGAGCGCGAGGCCACTTCGGTGGCGATCCGCAGCGCCGTCGGCAGCACCTGGTCCGGTGGCACCACCCGATTGACCAGCCCCAACTGATGCAATGCCGCGCCGCTCAGGCGCTCGCCGAGCACGATCAGCTCCATGGCGCGCTGATGGCCCAGAGCCTGCGGCAATAAATGCGTGACGCCTCCGGTGACGAAATGGCCCAGCGCCATCTCCGGGAAGAAGGCCTCCAGGTCGTCCGCCGCCACCACCATGTCGCAATTGAGCACCCATTCGAACCCGCCGCCGACCGCGAACCCGCGGATCGCCCCAATCACCAACTTGGGTCCGAACATGATGTCGCGGGTGATCTGCTGGATGCGGTCGCAGGTGTCGGCCACGCTGGCCGTGCTGGCCGATTGCTGGGCGAACTCCTTCAGGTCGTCGCCCGCGCAGAACGCCCGGCCGGCGCCGGTGAGGACGATGGCGCGGGTCTGCGGATCGGCCTGCGCATCGGTCAACGCCTGGTGCAGGTCCTGCAGCAGTTCCAGGCCGATGGCGTTCAGCCGCTCGGGCCGGTTCAGCGTGACGATGCCGACCGGGCCTTCGCTGGTGAGGTTGACGTAGTTCATGGTTTTCCTTCCGCGGGCTGTGGCTGGTTGGGATTGTCGCGGTCCCAGGACGCCAGCGCCCCGGCCGTGCCAGGGCCAACGGCCGGGCCCAGGCTCCGGCAGTGGGCTTTCAATCAGGTGCGTTAAGCTGGCGTCATCGCCGTCATCGCCGTCATCGCCGTCATCGCCGTCATCGCCGTCATCGCCGTCATCGCCGTCATCGCCGTCATCCGGCGTCGGCCCTCGACATGAAAAAACTGCTGCTTGCGCTTCTGACCGTCGTCTTGCTGGTATTGCCGGCGGCACGCGCTGCCGGTTCGCTGCCGGACAAGTTCGACCCGTCTCGCGACGCCGCGGCGGACGTCGCGACTGCCGTTGCCATGGCGCAGGCCCAGGGCAAACGGGTGCTGGTGGACGTCGGCGGCGACTGGTGCTCCTGGTGCCGGCTGATGGACGCTTTCTTTGCCGCCAACGCCGATGCGCGCAAGCTGCGCGACGACAACTACGTCTGGGTCAAGGTCAACTGGTCGCCGCAGAATCGCAACGAGGCGCTGCTGTCACGCTGGCCCCGCATCCAGGGCTATCCCCACCTGTTCGTGCTCGACGGCGCCGGGCGGCTGCTGCATTCGCAGAACACCGGCCTGCTCGAGGACGCCGAGGGCGACCGCTACGTCAAGTCGAAGATCCTCGACTTCCTGCGCGATCACCGCCCATCGGCCGCGGCGGCCGGCGCGCGCTGATCGCCGCAGCCTCGCTCGCAGCACGGAGGTTGGTTCTCGTCGGCGCATGCGGCAAATGTTCAGGGGCCCTCGCAGCCGCTGCTCTCGGAACAGGCGGCCCCGCCCGCGATCGAGTCCTGATTCTGGAGTCAGGGCCGGGGGCCGGCCTGCCGTTCACTTGAGCGGCGGGATCGGGATCATTCCCGGGAACACGTAGGCCTGCAGCATGGCGATGACGCCGATCACGGCCGCGCCGGCAATCGAGTGCCAGAACACGGTGCGGAAGATCGGGCCCAGCGCAAACGAGCGTTCCTTCGGATCGTCGTAGCAGGCCGCACACGCGACCATGATCGACTGGGCGTCGATCATCTTGCCCATCACCCCGCCGGTCGAGTTGGTGGCGACGACCAGGATCTCGTTCAGGTGCAGTTGCTGCGCCGTGATGCGCTGCAGGCTGCCGAACAACGCGTTCGATGCGGTGTCCGATCCGGTCAGGAACACGCCCAGCCAGCCCAGGTAGGCGGCGAAGAAGGGGTACAGGGGCCCGGCGCCGGTGAAGGCGAGACCCAGGACGGCGTCGGTGCCCGAGTAGCGCGTCAGGAATCCCAGGCCGAGCACCTGGCCGATCACCAGCACCGGGATCTTCATGCGGTGCATGGTCTGCATGAAGGCGTCCTTCCACTGCGTGGCGCTGAGCTTCAGGACCAGGCCGGACAGGATGGCGGCGACGAACACGCCGGTACCCGCGGCAGAAAGATAGTTGATGGCGAATTTCGCCGCTTCCGGCTTGGCGTTGATCGGCGCCACCGGCGGCATGCGCTGCACCAGGTTGTTGAGCGAGGGCATGTCCCACACCGGCAGCGACATCGTGCCGCCAAAGGGCGAGCCCAGCAGCGTCGTGCTGATCTTGGAGCTGGCGAACAGGTTGTTGAGGAAGGCCTTGAATTCCGGCACGCCCCACAGCGCGCAGCAGGCGATCAGGATCAGCCAGGGCATCCAGGCATAGACGGTTTCGCCCACGGTGTAAGGGTATTTCCATTCGCTGCGGTCGGTGGTCGACGTGGCGGTGCTCTTGCCGGCCTGGGCCAGCGCCGCGCGTTCCGATTTCAGCAGGAAGCGCGTCTTGGGGTGCCAGACGAAGCGCAGGAACAGGGCGGTGCAGATCACCGAGAACACGCCCGAGACCACGTCGGTCATCAGGTGCAGGCTGGGGTTGCTCGACGCGAACCACTGCATCAGCGCGAACGACAGGCCGGCGCACAGCGTCGCGGGCCAGACCTCGAAGGCTTCCTTCCAGCTGCCGCCTTCCATCTTGACGAAGGTGGCGACCAGCCAGAACGGCACCAGGACCGAGACGAACGGCAGTTGGTGACCGGCCATCGAGGACAGGGTGAGCTGATCCAGCCCGCTGACGGCAGCCAGCGTGACGATCGGGGTGCCGATGGCGCCCCAGGCCACCGGGGCGGTGTTGGCCAACAGGTTCAGCACGGCCGACTGGAACGGCCTGAAGCCCAGGCCCACCATCACGGCGCCGGCGATGGCCACCGGCGTGCCGAAGCCCGAGGTGCCTTCGATGATCGCCCCGAACGAGAAGGCAATGAGCACGCATTGCAGGCGGCGGTCGAAGGAGATGTGGACGATCGATTCCTTGACGATCTCGAACTTGCCGCTCACAACGCTCATCGTGTAGAGGAACATCGCCGAGAGCACGATCCAGATGATGCCCAGGAAGCCCGACAGTGTGCCCAGCGCGAACGCCGACACGGCCGAGATGACCGGCATCCGGAACACCAGGCAGACCACCAGGAACGCCGCGATGACTCCGAAGAACGCCGCCCATGGCGCCGAAATACCCATGTGCGTATTGCCCTGCGCGTCCTTGTAGCGATGCAGGGCAATGAAGTAGAGCAGGGTGAGGATGGGGATCGCGGCGACGATGGTGGAGAGAAACGCGTTGCCGAGCGGGTTGTAGATTTGTTGGTACATAAGGCCTCCTCGTTGGGGGAGAACGGTACCCGCATGGCACTATGAAGCTCTACGGGGCTTTCCCTACAGCGAGCCTGCACTCGTTCCGAAGCTGACTTGAACCTGACCAAACGGACCGGCAAGGCCCGCTGCCTCACCACTTGTTTCGCAGTTCCCGCAATTTGGCGAACACGGTTTTCGCGTCGGGCGGGTCCGGCAGCTCGGGGAAGTCTTCGCGCAGGCGGGCGATCACCCCGGGGCTCGCCAGCCGCATGAAGGTGTTGATGCGCTTCTCGTCGGACAGCGTCGTGACGGTGGACCTGGCCGGATCGTGGCCGGTCACCTGTGGCAGCATCGCCTGGGCATCGCCGTTGCCCGGCTCGCGCGACAGCGTGAAGCGCAGGTTGTTCTCGATGTAGTCGTGGCCGGGATAGACCAGCGTGTTGTCGGGCAGACGGGCCAGCTGGCGGGCGAAGGTGGTGTACAGGTCGCCGACGTTGCCGCCGTTGTGCACGTTGCCGGCACCGGCGTTGAACAGCGTGTCGCCCGAGAACAGCGCCGGCTGGTCGGTGTGCGACCTCAGGCAGATATGGCACATGGTGTGGCCGGGCGTGTCCATGCACTCGAGCTCCACGCGCTTGCCCACCTTGATCACGTCGCCGGCCTTGACGCCGCGGTCCACGCCCGGGATGCGGCCGGCAGCGCGATGGTGCGCGATCACCGTCGCGCCGGTGGCGGCCACCACGGCCGCGTTGCCGCCGATGTGGTCGTGGTGCTCGTGGGTGTTGAGGATCTGGGTGATCCGCCAGCCCTTGACCCGGGCGGTGGCCAGCGTCTTCTCATGGTCCAGCGGATCGATCGCCAGTGCTTCTCCGGTGTCCGGGCAGGCCACCAGGTAGTTGAAGTTGCGCAGCGAGTTGCCGGTCCAGATTCGCTCGACGATCATTTGGCGCTCCTTGTTGGCGAGCGGGCCATTGTAGGGAAAGCGGTCACAAACATCCCACGCAACCACGCCTGAGCTGGGATGGCGTCTGGCGAGGGGTCTCGGAGCCAACTCTGCCATCGATGCCATGGCTCGGGCGCGCGAGCGCCGGAAGGCAAAACGATCTAGACTCCCGGTCCCACGATCGCTCCAGGAGACCCACGCATGAAGCTTTACTACCATCCCGCTTCCACCACCAGCCGCGTCGTCCAGCAGTTCGCAGCGGACCAGGGGGTCGATCTGGACTACCAGGTGGTGGACCTGTTCACCGGCGAGCACCTCAAGCCGGAGTACGCGAAGATCAATCCCAATCTCATGGTTCCGGTGCTCGAGGACGGCGACTTCCGCCTGACCGAATGCTCCGCCATCGTCAAGTACCTGGCCGACAAGACCGGCTCGCCCGCCTATCCCAAGGACCTGAAGGCGCGGGCCCGCGTCAACGAAATGATGGATTGGTTCAACTCCAACATCTACAAGGACTTTGGCTACGGCGTGATCTATCCGCAGGCGTTTCCGCATCACAAGCGGCCGAGCGATTCCGTGCAGGCCGGAACGCTCGACTGGGGCAAGCAGAAGACCCAGTCGTGGCTCAAGATCCTGGATCAGAGCCTGATCGGCCCGAACAAGCAGTACCTGTGCGGCGACAGGATCACGCTGGCCGATTACCTGGGCGCCGAGATCATCGCGGCCGGCGGCCTCATCGGCTGCAGCTACGCCGCCTATCCGAACATCGAGCGCTGGATGCGCAACATGAAGGCACTCAAGAGCTGGCCGCGGGTGCACGAGACCGCCGACGGCTTCGCCGCTTCACTCAAGGGCCAGTCGTTCGTCACGGTCTGAAGTCCGCCGTCCGGAACTGCAGGAGACACACCATGATCCGAGGCCTGCACCACAACGCCTACCGCTGCCGCGACTCCGAGGAGACGCGGCGGTTCTATGAGGGTTTCCTGGGCCTGCCGCTGGCCGGAACCCTGGAAATCGGAGAGACCAAGAGCGGTCGCAAGACCAACACCCTGCACACCTTCTACGGGCTGGACGACGGTTCGTACCTGGCTTTCTTCGAGGCGCCCGACATGCCTTTCGAGTTCAAGGCGCAGCACGACTACGACCTGCACATCGCGCTGGAGGTCGACTCCAAGAGCCTGCACGACATGCTGGCCAAGGGCCGGTCGGCCGGCATCGAGACCCGCGGCGTCTCCGACCACCAGTTCATCCACTCGATCTATTTCCGCGACCCCAACGGCTATGTGATCGAGCTGACGGCGAAGACACCCGGCCATGACGAGGCGATGAATCCGCAGCGCAACGGCGCGCGCGAGAAGCTCGATCGCTGGACCGCCACCAAGCAAAAGCCGATGGCCGACGCCGTCTGAGCGGGCAGCCCCAAGCACATCCTTGAACGAAGACACGATGAGACTCACACGCAGAAACTGGATGACGCTGGCTTGCGGATTCGCAGGCACCGTGTTGGCGGGGCGGGCATCGGCTCGCGGCAGCGTCGTCAAGGTCACGCTGCGAGACCAGGGAGCCGCAGCCATGAACATGCTGGGTCACGGAGAAATGAGGGGCATGGGAACCGGAAAGCCGGGCGGCCACGTGCCGATGGCACCGATGGAAGTCCGCGCCTCGTCTCACGTCGTGCGTGCGGGCGAGGTGACTTTTGAGGTGACGAACGAGTCCAGCCAGCTGGTGCACGAGATGGTCGTTTCGCCGGTCAAGGATACGAAGACCCCCCTTCCGTATGACAAGGCCGGCCAACTTGTCGATGAGGACACGGCGGGCCATCTGGGAGAAGTCTCCGAGCTTGAGCCCGGCAAGAAAGGCGCACTCAAGTTGACCCTGGAACCCGGTACTTACATCCTCTACTGCAACGTCCCGGGGCACTACGCACTGGGCATGTGGACCTTGCTGACGGTGAAAGGGTAACGCACCGTCGTCCGCTGGGGACGTTGGCGATCGCGTCGCGAACCTAGAATGGCCCGATGGGTGGCCCTGCAGGATTGGAACCTCTCGTCG
This sequence comes from Comamonadaceae bacterium, assembly GCA_012274225.1. GTDB lineage: Bacteria > Pseudomonadota > Gammaproteobacteria > Burkholderiales > Burkholderiaceae_C > Ramlibacter. Next base: position 23,085 of record JAAOZX010000125.1, read on the forward strand.
GGCTCACGCGCTCCGCGGCGCAGGCCCTGATCCGTGAGCACGGCTACAACGAAGTCGCCGAACGGCCCGACCACCCCCTGCGGCGATTCCTCGGCAAGTTCTGGGGCCTGTCGGCCTGGATGCTCGAACTGATCATGGTTCTGTCGGCCGTGCTCGGCAAGTATTCAGACCTCGCCATCGTGGCCGCGCTGCTGGTCCTCAATGCGGTTCTGGCCTTTGCGCAGGAGCGCCGCGCCGCCGGCGTGGTGCAGGCACTGCGGCGGCGCCTGCAGGTGAGCACGCGGGTCTTGCGTGACGCGACCTGGCAGGTCATCGCCGCCCGCGAACTGGTGCCCGGCGACATCGTCCGGATCCGCTCCGGCGACATCGTCCCGGCCGACCTGAAACTCCTGGACGGCACCTTGAGCGTCGATCAGTCGGCGCTCACAGGCGAGTCGAAGGACATCGACAAGGCAGCCGGTGACGATCTGTTGTCCGGTTCTGTCGTCCGGCGCGGCGAGGGCGACGCCCGGGCGATGCTGACGGGCCCACGCACCCAGTTCGGCCAGACCACCGAACTGGTCCAGCAGGCTCGCCCCAAGTTGCACATCGAAGCCGTGGTGGCCCGGGTGGTGCGCTGGCTGTTCCTGATTGTCGGCGCGATGCTGGCGCTGGTCATGGTGGTTTCGCTGCTGCGGGGCGCCTCGCTGGTCGAGATGATCCCGCTCATGCTGGTGTTGCTGATGAGCGCCGTGCCCGTGGCCCTGCCGGTGATGTTCACGGTGAGCATGGCGGTAGGCTCCAACGAATTGGCCAGGCGCGGTGTCCTGGTCACCCGTCTGAGCGCGGCCGAGGATGCCGCCACGATGGACGTGCTGTGCGTGGACAAGACCGGCACGATCACGATGAATCAGCTGGCGGTCACCGGTGTGATCCCGCTCCAGGGAGCGACGGAAGCCGAGGTGCTGCTGGCCGGCGCCCTCGCGTCGCAGGAGGCGGACCAGGATCCCATCGACCTGGCCTTCCTCGCAGCCAGCGCCGGCCTGCCGGGCGCTGGCCGGACGGCGTTCACGCCGGTTTCATTCGCGCCCTTCGATGCGAAGAGCCGGCGCACCGAGGCGGTCGTCAGCCACGACGGTCAGCAGTTGCGGGTGATGAAGGGTGCAGTGCGCACCGTTGCCTCGGCCTGTGGCCTGGCCGCGCCTGAGATCGAGGCCCTGGAGGCGCGGGTCAGCGACTCGGCACGCAAGGGCTACCGGACCCTGGCGGTGGCGCGTGGCCCCGCGACGGGAACACCCGTCCTGCTGGGCCTCGTCAGCCTGGTCGATCCGCTTCGACCGGACGCCGCGCAGCTGATCTCCCAGCTTCGCGGCCTGGGCGTCGCGGTGAAGATGCTGACCGGGGACGCGCTGCCGGTGGCGCTCGAGATCGCGAAGAGCGTCGGCCTGCCCAATATCCGGCGGGTCGACGAACTGAAGGCCGCCAGCGCGAAGACCGCCGTACAGCAGACGGAGGACCTGGCCCGCGTTGACGGGTATGCCGAGGTGTATCCCCAGGACAAGTACACCGTCGTGCGGCAACTGCAGGCCATGGGCCATGTGACCGGCATGACCGGCGATGGCGTCAATGACGCCCCCGCGCTGCGGCAGGCCGAAGTCGGCATCGCGGTGAGCACCGCCACCGATGTCGCCAAAGGAGCCGCCAGCGTCGTGTTGACAGACGCCGGGCTGACCAACATCGTCGCGTTGGTCGAGCAGGGCCGCACCATCTACCAGCGCATCCTCACCTGGATCATCAACAAGATCAGCCGCACCATCCTGAAGTCGACGTTTGTCGCGGTCGCCTATCTGCTGACGGGCAAGTTCGTCGTGTCCGCGTTCGCGATGCTGCTCCTGACCTTCATGACCGACTTCGCGAAGATCGCCATCGCCACCGACCAGGTGCAACCTTCGCGCCGGCCGGAGACCTGGGCCATCGGTGGTTTCGTCGCGGTGTCGGTGGTGCTGGGGCTGTTCATGGTGGCCGAAGCACTGGCGCTGCTGTGGTTCGCGTGGACTCGTTTCGGACTGGACAGTCGTGACGGGGCCTTGTACACGTTCAGCTTCCTGCTGCTGCTCTACCTGGCGGCGTTTTCCATCGTGTCCGCGCGCGAGCGCCGCCACTTCTGGGCGACGATGCCCAGTGGCACCCTCGTCGCCGCCCTGGCGGCCGACGTCCTGGTGGGCACGGCACTGACCTACGTGGGGCTGCCGGGCCTGATGCCGCTGCCCTGGTGGCAGACGCTCGCGCTGCTCGGCTACGCCATGGTGGCCTGCCTGATGGTCAACGAT
>JAAOZX010000510.1 GCA_012274225.1 Comamonadaceae bacterium
CCTGGAACCGGATCGCCATCGGCTTCCGCAAGGAGCCTGCGGCAGCGGGCCGGACGGCGGAGAGCGGACGCGGCTAAGACGGCGACATCTCCACCCGCTGCACGACCCGCCCCCGCCGGCAGCCGGGCCAGCATGTCTCAAGCCCGTTCGTCCCACCCCGCCGGAAGCATTGCCGCAAGGCCGCCACATCGGCCGCACACCATGGGCAACCTTGAGCCTGCCGCGCATGGATCGCAGCCTGGTCTGCACACCATTTCGCCTGGAGACCCGCATGACCACGACCCGCATCCTTGCTCTTGCCGGCAGCCAGCGCACCGGTTCCTACAACCGGCGGCTGCTCCAGATCGCCGTTGCCGGTGCGCAAGTCGCCGGTGCCGAGGTCACCGTGGTCGAGATGCGTGAGTTCCCGCTGCCGCTCTACGATCCAGACCTGGAAGCAGCCCACGGCCTGCCCGACCTGGTCCTCAAGCTCAAGGATCTGTTCCTGACCCATCAGGGGCTGCTCATCGCCTCGCCAGAATACAACAGTGCGGTCACGCCCGTGCTGAAGAACACGATCGATTGGGTCTCACGCGCCGCGCCAGGCGAGACCCCGCTGGCCTGTTTCAAAGGCAAGGTCGCTGGATTGCTCGCCGCGTCGCCAGGTGCGCTCGGTGGACTACGTGGGTTGGCCTCGCTCCGCACCATCCTGGGCAATATCCAGGTGCTGGTCCTCCCTGCCCAGATCGCCATAGCGAAGGCTCACGAGGCATTCGCCGAGGGCGAGGCGCTCAAGGACTCCAAGCAGGATCAGGCCGTTCGCGCCATCGCGGCCGAAGTCGTCCAGATCGCTGGGAAACTGGCAGGCTAGACCACGACGTTCCGTATCTGCCCTGGCCCGCCCGTTTGCTCTCTGATTGCCAGCCGTGCATGATCCCGTCCTGGAGGCGGCATGTCAGGATTCGTTCTGGTAGAGGTGGCTCGCCGTCGACGTGGCCGGCCTGATCGTCATCGGCGGGTGGTCGTCGATCTGCGCGACGGGACGCGGCTGAGCTTTTCGTCGAACAGCGCGCCGGCCGTGGTGCGGGCGGTGATCGAGGCGGTCGTGGGCACGCGCGGTCGGCGATGCTGAGCTTTCCTTCTTCGCGGCGGATCTGGTTGGCCCGGTCGCCCACCGACATGCGGCGCGGGATCGACACGCTGGTGTCGATGGTCGTGGGTGAACTCGGTGGCGAACCGCGTGGTGGTGATTGCTTCGTGTTCGTCGGTCGCGACCAGCGGCGACTGAAGGTTCTCGTGTGGGATGCGGGCGGCTACTGGCTGTGCGCGAAGCGCCTGGATGCGGGCACCTTCGCTGTGCCGCGTTGCGATGACCCCGCAGCGGGCCGCGTAGAGATGTCGGCGGCACGCATGCACCTGCTGCTGGCAGGCATTGATGTGCGCGCTGCGCGGTATCGCAAACGACTGGAGCATTGAGCGCGACGAGTCGGCCAATCTGCTTTTGCTGATACGATGCGCCGAGATAATGGGCCCATCGTGAGCGACGAGCAGCATCTGCGCGAGGAGATCGAGAAGCTCAAGGCGGAGAATATCCGCCAGGCGCAGATGATCAGCAAGCTGCAGCACTACCTCCGGGGGTTGCTTCGAGGACGATACGGCCGCTCGACCGAAAAGCTCCTCGGCGACACTCCGGCAGATCAACCCTTCATCGCCGAAATCGAAGCCTTCATGACGGAAGAGCGTGCGCGGACACAGGCTGCCGCTGCACCGGCAGTTGCTCCCGCCCCAGCCGCCGAGGTACCGCCCGCCGCTGCTGCGCCGTCCATCCCGCCCGCCGCCGAGGCTCCCGCCGCCAAGCGCGGCCGTCGCCAGCGCCCAAGCCTGACCTTCCCGCAGTTGGAGGTGCGGACGAGTCGAGCTGAGGTGCCGGAAGCCGAACGGCTCGATGCCTATGGCCGACCGATGGTGGCCTGCGGCAGCGAGACGGTGGAGACGGTCGTCTTCAAGGCCCCCGAGGTGTTCATCGAGCAGGTGATCTACCCGCGCTACCGCTCGGCGACGGTGATCGACCTCGCCGGTCGCGCCGAGACGGCCGGCGTGCCGGTCCCCGAGCGCATCGTCGATCGCGGCCAGCTGGCCGACGAGACGGTGCACCAGATCGTGATCGGCAAGTTCGCGGACGCACTCCCCTGCAACCGCACCCTGGAGATCATGGCTCGCGCCGGCTGTCGCCTGTCGGGCTCGGTCGTGGACGGTGCGGTGGCCGCGATGGGCGACCTGCTGGAGCCGCTCGCCACCGCGATCCGCGATGATCTGCGCACCGCCCCGGCGGTGGGCGTCGACGCCGCGATGATGCGTTGCCGTGACGACGACCTCCGTCGGAAATGCCGGCGGACGCCGATCTACACGGTCACCGACGGCACCCAGGCCTGGTACTGGTGGGCACTGGACGAGCAGCATCGCCATGCGCCCGATGTCATCGCCGGCTTCTATCGCTGGCTGATCACGGACGGATGGGCCGGATGGCATGGGTCGGCCAGTATCGGGGCCCGCTTCGCCGGCTGCTGGGCCC
>JAAOZX010000511.1 GCA_012274225.1 Comamonadaceae bacterium
ATCTGCACCTCGACTTCCGGATGGGCCTTCTTGAAGGCCTCCACGCTGGCCAGCGTGATCCAGTGGTCCTTCTCACCGAAGTGGGCCAGCACCGGCACTTTGGGCTTGCGGGCGATCTCGGCCGGGGTGGTCATGCCGCCGCCGTAATAGGGTGCCGCGGCCGACAGGCCCTCCAGCGTGCAGGCCGCGCGCCAGGTGAGCAGGCCACCCCAGCAGTAGCCGACGATGCCAACCTTGCCGGCCTGCCTTGCATGGGAGATCGCCGCCTGGATGTCCGGCATCACGCCGGGCGCCGGCAGCGCCTCGACCGCGGCCTTGAGTGCCGATCCCGCCGCGATGTCTTCCGGCGTGTAGCCAATGTCCACCCCATGCTTGACCCGGTGGAAGGTCGAAGGCGCCACCGCCAGGTAACCTTGCGCCGCATAGCCGTCGGCCACCGACCGGATGTGCGAGTTGACGCCGAAGATTTCCTGCAGCACCACGACGCCGCCTTTGGGCCGCCCGGCGGGGCTGGCGACGTACGCGGGAAACTTGAAGTTGTCGGCGGATTGCAGGTCAATGAATTGGCCCATGGAATCTCCTTGAGTTGGTCACGCCTGAAGGCGTCGTTGCACGAAATCGAGACGGTCCTGGCCCCAGAACAACTCGCCGTCGATGACATAGGTGGGCGCGCCGAACACCCCCCGATCGATCGCCTCCTGGGTGTGGGCCTGGTAGCGCGCGTCGATCGCCGCGCTGCGCGCCTGGTCGAGCCGGTCGGCGGGCAGTCCGCATTCGGCCAGCAACAGCGCCAGCACCTGTGCATCGGCGATGTTGCGCTCCTGCGCCCACACCGCCCGCAGCACCGCGCCGGTGAGCCCCATGGCCGCATCGGTGCCGTCATTCACGTCGACAACCGTGATCAGCCGGGCCGCATCGTCGCCGCTCACCGGGAAGAAACGCGGATGAAGGTTCAGCGGCACGCTCAGGTGCTCGGAAAAGCGCTGGAGATCGACCAGGCGGTAGGCTTGGCGCTGCGGCGCACGCTGGCCCAGCGGCAGGCCGCCCGAGAGCGGAAAGATCCGGCCCAGGTCCACCGGCAACACCCGCAAGGTGGCGTGCGCGGCTCCGGCGAGCTGCGCGAAGCGCTGGTGGCCCAGGTAAGTCCAGGGGCTTTGCGGCGCAAAGAAGTAGTCGACGTGACGGCTCAAAAGGGTCTCCCGGCAGGGGGTGGCGCAGGTTTGATGTAATGCGGTGAGTCACGCTTTGTAGCCTACCCACGGGTTTCTTGCAGGAGAACGGCTTTGGAACAGGTCATGTTGGTTACCGGCGGAAGCCGCGGCATCGGTGCCGCAACCGCCCTCATCGCCGCCACCAGGGGTTACGCCGTCGCCGTCAATTACACCGCCCAGCCGGCAGCCGCCGACGAGGTGGTGCGGCGGATTCGCGCCGGCGGCGGCCGCGCCGTCGCGCTGCATGCCGATGTGGCGCAGGAAGATCAGGTGCTGGCGCTGTTCGAACAGGTCGACCGCGAGTTCGGCCGCCTCACGGCCCTGGTCAACAACGCCGGGGTGGTGGATGTCCAGGCGCGGCTCGAGGACATGAGCGTCCAGCGCCTCAAGCGCATGTTCGACATCAACGTCATCGGCGCGATGGTGTGCGCGCGCGAAGCCGTCAAGCGCATGAGCACCCGGCACGGCGGCAGTGGCGGCGCCATCGTGAACGTTTCCAGCGCGGCCTCGCGCCTCGGTGCCCCCGGCCAGTACCTGGACTATGCGGCCGCCAAGGGGGCCATCGATACCTTCACCATCGGCCTGGCCAAGGAAGTCGCGGCCGAGGGAATCCGCGTCAATGCCGTGCGACCCGGCCTGATCGAGACCGAGATCCACGCCTCGGGCGGCCTGCCGAACCGGGTGCGCGAGCTGCAACACCTGGTTCCGATGCAGCGCGGTGGCTCGGCCGAGGAAGTGGCCGAGGCGATCATTTGGTTGCTGTCGCCACAGGCCAGCTACACCACGATGTCGCTGGTGGACGTGTCGGGAGGCCGTTGATGAGCCAGATCAAGTACTACTGGGAAGACATGGCGGCAGGGTCGGTACGCGACCTGGGCACCGTCACGCTGTCGGCGCAGGAGATCAAGGACTTCGCGCGGCAATTCGATCCGCAGCCGTTCCACCTCGACGAAGAGGCGGGTCGCCAGTCCATCTTCGGCGCCCTTTGCGCCAGCGGCTGGCACACCTGCGCGCTGGCGATGAAACTCACCGTCGAGAACTTCCTGCTGGAAGCCGCCAGCATGGGGTCGCCGGGACTGGAGAGCCTGCGCTGGCTGAAGCCCGTCTATCCGGGCGACACGCTGCGCCTGCAGCAATCCGTCGTCGAGTCGCGCGCCCTGCGCAGCCGTCCGGACATCGGGCTGGTGCGTTCCCGCTGGGAGATGTTCAACCAGGGCGGGGACAAGGTGATGCAGATGGAGGGCTACGGCATGTTCCGCCGGCGCCATCGCGCGACCGGGCAGGAACTCGCCCAGCTCGAGGCGTCCAAAGAGTAGCGATGGACTTCAAGCCACTGGTGACCCTGCTGGCGGTGGTGAATCCACTGGCCATCGTGCCGTTCTTCATCCACTACACGCAGGGCTTCACCCGCGCGCAGCGCCGACACACGGTGGTCACGGCGGCGATCAGTGCCTTCCTGGTGATTGCGGCCAGCGCGCTGCTGGGCTTGCAGATCCTGGAATTCTTCGGCATCTCCCTGGCCAGTTTCCAGGTGGGCGGCGGCATGCTGCTGCTGATCAGCTCGATGAACATGCTCAACGCCCAGCCGGCCGAGGTCAAACCGAACACCAACGAGCTGGAGGAAGGCGCCCAAAAAGCCGCGATGGGCGCCAGCATCGCGGTGGTACCCCTCACCATTCCGCTGCTGACCGGCCCCGCCACCATTTCCACGGTGGTCATCTATGCCCAGCAGGCGCAGAGCTTCCTGCAGTTATCGGCTCTGGTCGGCTACGGCGTCGTGATCGGATTGGCCACTGCCCTGTCGTTCGCACTGGCCGACCCGATCGCGCGGGTGCTGGGCAAGACCGGTATCAACGTGATGACCCGGTTGATGGGCCTGATCCTGGCCGCGCTGGCCGTGGAGCTGATGGCGCTGGGCCTGCTCAAGCTTTTTCCCGGCCTGGGGCATTAGCCTTCTGGTCGCGCTCCTGAAGGGCCTTGACCAGTTGGCTGCTGATATTGCGCAGGCGCTGCGCCAGCAATTGCGTGAGTTTGACCAGCAGCTTGGCGGCGACCGCCGGGTGCGAACTGACCAGGCTTCCCACGGCGGCACGGGTGAGCACCGCAGCCTCTACCACGCTCAGCGCCCGGCAACTGGCAGAGCGCGGCTCGCCGTCGAGCATCGACATCTCGCCGATGACCGCCCCCTCTCGCAGGACGGCCAGCCGGGTGGTGTCGCTGGGGTCATGCGAATTGAACCCGGCTCCCGCCCGGCGTTTGTCCACGTCCACGGTGCCAACCAGCAGGACCAGCATCCAGTCGCTGACTTCTCCCTCGGCGATCAACACCTGGCCCGGTTGCGCCCGGACGCGCAACATCCGGGTGCCCAGGAGATCGGCCTCGGCCGGCGTGAAGTCCCGCAGCAGGGGTGACTCCTGCATCAACTGCGGGGAGTGCGATAGCTGCTCGCAGGAACCCAGCAGCTCGAGGCCGCGCGCTCGCAGCTGATTCTCGATGGTCTCGTTGCGGATCACGGAGGGGACCGCCTTCAGCGCTGCTGCGCCAGCCATTGCGCGATTTGTTCGGCGGCGCCGTCGGTCGCCGCAGCCAGCGCGCGCACGCCGCCCGGCGCATCGGGGGTGGTCGCCGGCGTGCGCATGACGATCATCCGCTGATCCAGCAAACGCTCGCCCCCGGAGGTGTTGTCCAACAGGGTCGCGCGCAGGCGCACCAACCCCCAGCTTTGGGCCGGCGTCTCGAAATAATGCGAGAACTCCTCCAGCTCGATGCGCAGGATGCGAGGCATGGCACCGACGTCGCGGGCCAGCGCCGCGCTCTCGCCCAGGTCCAGCACCGGGCCGTCGCGCGCCAGTTGCTCGCGCAGCCGCTGCCGAATGAGCTGGGGTGGCGGTGCGCTCCAGCGGGCGTGGGCGTAAGGCCGCAACTGGTGGGCGTCGTCATACCCCAGCCGGTAGAGCAACGCCGAACTGTCCAGCGCGGCGGAGGACTCGATGTCGGCCAGTACCAGAGCGGGGCGCGCTTGCGCTGGCGCGGCCGTCGCGGTCGCTGGACCCGGACCGAAGTCATAGAGCGTGGCGCGCGCCGGTTTGTCGGGTGCGGCGCAGCCCACCAGCGCCAATACGGCAATCGCAGCGAGCCCCTTGGCGAGCCGGGCGCTCATGGGGCCACCCCCGGCGCGGCGAAGCCGGGTTCGCCCGGCCCGGGTGCGACCGGGCCCGTGCCGTAGATCAGCGACTGCGGGTTGTCGTTGATGGTTCCCGCGGTACGGGTGAGTTGCCGCGCGGCGCGTGAAGCTTCCTCGGTGACGCGGTTGATGCGCGGCAAAGTCGCCGCGTTGAACGAATCCGCCGCATGCGACAAGGACTGTGAGCCCTCGGCCAGGCGATCCACGGGGCCGTCCTTTTCATTCAGGCGCCGCGCGGTCTGGCTGAAGTCGGCCGCCGTCTTGCCGATCGCATCGGCGCTGTGCCGGACCGATTTCAGGGTGGTCGATGCCTCGGCCAGCGCCGGGTCGACCCGTTTGGCGAGCGTGGTGTCCAACCGCTGGGCCACGCGCCC
>JAAOZX010000512.1 GCA_012274225.1 Comamonadaceae bacterium
ACATCACCGGCACACGGTCGCGCGCGCAGTGCGTCACGAACTCGTTCATCTTGATCAGGCCCTGGCGATAGAGCTTGCCGCCGATGCCAGGGTAATCCGCGTACTCCGGATAGCCTTTCGGCAATAACCCCTGCCGGTTGCCAATGGCGCCGACCAGCATACCGTCGACTTTCACCAACCCGGTGTACACCTCCGGCCCGTAGCCCGGCCGGAATTCCATGTGCTCGCTGCCATCGACCAGGCGCGCAAGAATGTCGTCGAACGAGTAATCCGACTTCTGGTTGAAAGGCAACAGGTGGTAGAGGTCCGAAGCCGGAAGCTGCGGCTCGGCCGGCTCGGCCACGCGGAAGAACTTCGGGTCATACGCCGGGATCATGCGCATGTATTCCTTGATGCCGTCGAGCACGCCCTTTTCCTCGTCGTACACGCGGGTGAAAAAGCCGGTCGCGTCGTAATGGGTGGAAACGCTGCCGGGCGGCTTGTCCTTCATGTTGCGCGTCACCGCGATCAGCTGCTCCAGGCCCGCGACATCGAAGCCGCCCTGCGGAGCCATGCCGGAAACGATGCCCACGCCGCCCACGGCGATGTTGGCGTCCTTGTGCGCGATCAGGATGGTGGGGCTGATCGCCTGATAGCCGCCCCCGGCCGGGTTCGTGCCGTAAATGCCGGCGAGTACCGGTATGCCGGCCTGCTCCAGTTCGGCGTGACGGTAGAAGGGTGCGCCCGAACCGCGGCGGTCGGCATAGAACTTCTCCTGGTCGGGCAGCTTGACCCCGCTGCAGTTCACCAGCCACACCAGCGGGATGTGCAGGCGCTTCGCGAGGTTGGTTACACGCAGGATGTTGTCGGGCTGTCCGGCGATCCACGCGCCGGCCAGCACCTTGTTGTCGAAGCCGATGATCACCGCCCAGCGGCCGCCGATCTTGCCCAGGCCGTCGACCACGTTGGTCGTGCCCTCTTCGTTATCTTCGGGGTTGTAGAGGCTGTGCAACGGCTGCCAGGTGCCCGGATCGACGAGGTATTCCAGCCGCTGCCACACGGTCAGCCCGCCGCGTTCATTGATCTTGGCCGTCGGTATCCCGACGTCCTCCACCGCTTTCTTTGCAGTAGCGATCTCGGCTTCGACCGCCTCCAGCTTGGCGCGGCTCTCCTGCGTGCGCGCGATGCGGTTTTCCTTCAGCGGCTTGCCGAAGCCGGGCATCTTTTCAAAATATGGTCTCATGCGGATTCTTCCTCAATGTGGATGTAGCGCTGCGGAAAAAAGGGGGCAAAGCACGCTGGCTCTGCCCCCTCGTCTTTCCTCTTACCCGGTTTCCCTATTCGCGGTTGGGCGTGGTCCCGCAGGCCATGCCCGAGATGATGATCTTCTGGATGTTGGACGTGCCTTCCACCACCTGCAGCGACTTCGCGTCCCGGTAGAAACGCTCCGCCGGATATTCGGTCGAGAACCCGAAGGAGCCGTAAATCTTCATGCACTCGTTCGCCGCGTGCACGGCCGCCTCCGACGCCGCGAACTTGGCGACCGAAGTCTCGAACTGGTTCGGCTTGCCGTTGTCCTTCAGCCACGCCGCCTTGTACACCAGCATTTGGGCGGCCTGGTGCTCCACGGTCATTTCCGCGATCTGCGCCATGATCATCTGGTGCTGCGATATCGGCTTGCCGAACTGGGTGCGCTCGTTGGCGTACTTGACGGCGATGTCCAGCGCGCCTCCGGCGACGCCGAGCGCTCCGGCCGCGCAACCGATGCGGGTCTGGTTCAACTGCCACATGCAGATGCGAAAGCCGTCGCCCGGCTGGCCCAGCACGTTTTCCTTCGGCACTTTCATGCCCTCGAAGGCGAACTCACCGGTGGGCGCGCATTTCAGGCCGAGCTTGGTCTCGATCGCGCGCGCGGTGCACCCTTTCCAGTTCTTCGGCTCGATGATGAAGGCCGTCATGCCCTTGTTGCCCTTGGTCCGGTCGGTGTAGGCGTAGAGCAGGCCGGCATCGCCCACGTGCGCCTGCGAGATCCACATCTTGGTGCCATGGACTTCCCAATGGTCACCCTTGTCGATCGCGTGGGTCTTCATGCTGGACACGTCGGAGCCGGTGTTCGACTCGGTCATGGCGAAGAATCCGAGCTGCGTGCCGGCCACCCAGCCGGGAACGTACTTCTTCTTCTGCGCATCGGTGCCGAACTTGGCCACCGTCAGCGCCGGCCCCAGGTTCTGCATGTTGAACGGCAGGCGCCACGACGCTGAAATCTTGGCGATCTGCTCCGCCATCAGAACGGACTCCATGTAACCCATGCCGCTGCCGCCCAGTTCCTCCGGAAGGGCGCAGGAGAACATGCCCAGTTCACCCATCTTGGCGACGCGATCGGCGCGGAACTCGTGCTTCGCCTCCTCCTGTTCGAGCGTCGGCGCAATTTGCTCCGCGGCGAATCGCCGGGCCGTGTCCTGGATCAGTTGCTGCTGTTCGGAAAGTTCGAAATTCATCGTTGCCTCGATTCTGTGTAAGCAAGGGTCATTCGAGCACGAGGATCAGGGCCCCATCGTCGACACTGTCGCCGATCTTCACCTTGATTTCCTTCACCGTGCCGCCGCTGGGCGCATACACGTGGTTTTCCATCTTCAGCGCCTCGATGACGACGAGTTCATCGTCTTCCTCGACTTTGGAACCGGGTTCGACCAGGATGGCCAAAATTTTTCCCGCCAGCGGAGCCACAACATCTGCCATAGCTATCTCCTTCTCGAAACGAGTTGCGTGTGTTTGCCGAAACGTGTCGTCGAACGTCGCTGCGCAATGCTGCCGCGCAGTTGATCGGGGCGGCGGGTTCGCCGCGCGAACGGACAACGTAAGCTAGCACAAAGCGGTCGCCGGCAATTCGACCGAGATCAAGCCCTGCCGCGATTGCCGCCGGCTTCAGCCCAGGCCCATCGGCTCGCGGTACTGCCGCGCCTCAAGCTCGATCCAGTCGCGAAATGCGGCGAGTGCCTGCCGGTCGCCGCCCTTGCGCTGCGGGTAGATGAGGTAGTAGGAGCGATCGCTCAGGTAAGCATGGTTCACAACCTGGACCAGCAAGCCCGTTTCAAGCTCCTTTTCCACCAGGAACTTTGGAATGAGGCTCACGCCCATTCCAAGAATCGCGGCCTTGGCAAGCATCGAAAACAGTTCCAGCCGCGGACCGGCCAGGTCGTTCTCGACTTCGAGGCCCTGAGACTGAAACCAGTGGCGCCATGCATGGGGGCGGGTGGACTGTTGCAGCAACGGGAGCTGAGCGAGCTGGCTGGCCCTGAGGATTTTGCGTGGTGCGATCAGCGCGGGACTGGCCACTGCGATCAGGTTCTCGCGCATGAGGAAATGACCCTCGGTTCCGGGCCAGATCGTCTCGCCCGCGTAAATCGCGGCGTCGAGCGGGGTGTCGTCGAAAAGGAATGGGCGCGTGCGTGTCGCCAGGTTCACGATGATGTGGGGATGGGCGCGCCGGAACTCGACCAGGCGCGGCAGCAGCCAGTTCGTGGCGAAAGTCGGCACCACCCCGATGTCGAGC
>JAAOZX010000513.1 GCA_012274225.1 Comamonadaceae bacterium
GGTGCCGGCGCTGTGCGACGCCCTGGCGGCCCATCCCCGTGCGCGCTTCTATGCCGTGCTGGCGGACTTCACCCGCGCCTTCCTCAGCGTCGAAGCGCAGGCGTTCGACATGCTCGCCTGAGCGACCGGCTCGGTGTCGACGTGGCCGCGTGGCTGTACGGGGCCCGAGGCCGGCGCGTGCGAATCGCAGCGCCCTTAACACGAGGCAGGCGGCAGGGCAATGTGGATGTCCCTGCCGGCAACGCGCTGACAGCCCCCTGACCACAAAGGTCGTGGTGCGATATATCATGCAGCCTCGACAGGGTGGCATGCGGCCGGCCGCGCGCGGACGACTCGCACACTTTCCCAATGGGGGCGCGCGGGTTGCGCGTGCTTTCCGCTGAGGTGTTGCCATGTGAGCACACCGGATGACTCAACAGTTCATATGAGTGTTTGCCTCATTGCGCGGGCTTCAGCGCGTGGCTAAATTCAAAGCCAGGAATTCGTTCAATCTCGGCCATCAGCATGGGAGAGCCGTATGGAAAAGTCCAGGAGCAGGTTATCGCGCAGAACCTTGTTTGCCGGCGCGGCCACCATCGGCGCTGTCGGGGCCGCGGCCACGCTGCTGCCGGGCGTTCAGCAGGCCGCGGCTTCACCGGAGATGAAATCGCCGCCCGAAAACGGCGGCGGATACCAGCTGACCGAGCACGTCAAGCGCTACTACCAGACCGCTCGGACCTGATGCTTCCGGTTCAACAAGGAATGGGCCAGCAAGTCCAGATTCATTCACTGCGTCCCGGGAGCGCTGTCGCCGCGCGCGGGGCAATTCCGCAGGAGTCATTTCCATGTTATTGACCAAGAAGACCGGTACCCATGAGGCGGTAGTCCGATCGCCGTTCGTTCGCAGCCTGCAACGTGGCCTGTCGAATGCGCTGCCGACTATCGATCGCCGCGGCTTCCTGCGCCGCTCGGGCCTCGGCGTCGGCGTGGGCCTGGCGGCATCGTCGCTCACCTTGGTCAAGAGGGCGCGGGCCGAAGACCGGGTGGTCGGAGTGGGCCAGGGCAAGATCGAAGTCAAGCGCACGGTGTGCAGCCACTGCTCGGTCGGCTGTGCGATCGATGCCGTGGTCGAGAACGGCGTGTGGGTGCGCCAGGAACCGGTGTTCGACTCCCCGATCAATATGGGCGCGCATTGCGCCAAGGGCGCTGCGATCCGCGAGCACGGCCACGGAGAGTACCGGCTGCGCTACCCGATGAAGCTGGTCAACGGCAAGTACGAGCGCATCAGCTGGGACATCGCGCTGAACGAAATCAGCGCGAAGATCCTGGACCTGCGCAAGGCCAGCGGGCCGGATTCCGTGTACTGGGTGGGCTCTTCCAAGCACAGCAACGAACAAGCCTACCTGATGCGCAAGTTCGTAAGCTTTTGGGGCAGCAACAACTGCGACCATCAGGCCCGCATCTGTCACTCCACAACCGTGGCCGGCGTCGCCAACACATGGGGCTACGGCGCCATGACCAATTCGTACAACGACATGCAAAACAGCAAGTGCGCGTTGTACATCGGCTCCAATGCCGCGGAAGCGCATCCGGTCAGCATGCTGCACATGCTTCATTCCAAGGAGAACGGCTGCAAGATGATCGTGGTGGATCCGCGCTTCACCCGCACCGCCGCCAAGGCCGACGAATACGTGCGCATCCGCTCAGGCTCGGACATTCCGTTCCTGTTCGGCATGCTGTACCACATCTTCAAGAACGGCTGGGAAGACCAGAAGTACATCAACGACCGTGTCTATGGCATGGACCAGGTCAAGGCCGACGTGATGGCCAAGTGGACGCCGGACAAGGTCGAGGAGGCCTGTGGCGTCGGTGAAGCCCAGATGGCCAAGGTCGCGGAAATGATGGCGAAGAACCGGCCGTCGACGCTGGTGTGGTGCATGGGCCAGACCCAGCACACCATCGGCAATGCGATGGTGCGGGCGTCCTGCATCGTGCAACTGGCGCTGGGCAACGTCGGCGTCTCGGGCGGCGGCGCCAACATCTTCCGCGGCCATGACAACGTGCAGGGCGCCACCGACATCGGCCCCAATCCCGATTCGCTGCCGGGCTACTACGGCATCGTCGAGGGGTCGTGGCGGCATTTCGCCAAGGTCTGGGGTGTCGATTACGACTGGATCAAGGGCCGCTTCGCCAACGTCGGCATGATGAGCAAGCCCGGCATCACGGTGTCGCGCTGGATCGATGGCGTGCTGGAGCAGAACGAGTTGATCGACCAGGATTCGAACCTGCGCGGCGTGGTGTTCTGGGGCCATGCGCCCAACTCGCAGACGCGCGGCTTGGAGATGAAGCGGGCCATGGACAAGCTGGACTTGCTGGTGGTGGTGGACCCTTATCCTTCGGCAACCGCCGCCATGGCAGCGATGCCCGGCAAGCCGGAAGACCTGAATCCCAACCGCGCGGTTTACCTGCTGCCGGCGTCAACCCAATTCGAGACCAGCGGCTCGGTGACGGCCTCGAACCGATCGCTGCAGTGGCGCGAGAAGGTGATCGAGCCGCTCTGGGAAAGCCGCAGCGACCAGATGATCATGTACCAGCTGGCCGACAAGCTGGGCTTCGGCAAGGAACTGGTCAAGAACTTCAAGATGCAGAAGGTCCATGGCATGGACGAACCCGTGCCCGAGGACATACTGCGCGAAGTCAACAAGTCCTGCTGGAGCATCGGCTACACCGGCCAGAGCCCGGAGCGGCTGAAGGCGCACATGCGCAACATGGCCAACTTCGACGTGAAGACGCTCAAGTCCAAGGGTGGAAAGGACAAGGAAACCGGCTACGACCTGACCGGCGATTACTTCGGACTTCCGTGGCCGTGCTACGGCAACCCCGAGCTCAAACATCCCGGCTCGCCCAACCTGTACGACACCAGCAAGCACGTCATGGACGGCGGGGGCAATTTCCGTGCGAACTTCGGCGTCGAGCGCGAGGGCAAGAACCTCCTGGCCGAAGATGGGTCGGCTTCCAAGGGCGCCGACATCCAGACCGGCTATCCCGAGTTCGATCATGTGCTGCTGAAGAAGCTGGGATGGTGGGACGAA
>JAAOZX010000126.1 GCA_012274225.1 Comamonadaceae bacterium
CATCCGACCCGGCATGTTCTGCGTCGGCGGCGATTCGCATTCGCCGACCGGGGGCGCGTTCGGCGCCTACATGTTCGGCATCGGCGCGACCGAGATGCTGGGCGTCGTGGTGACGGGCGAGATCTGGCTGCGGGTGCCCCGCACTATCCGCATGCAATGGGACGGCCGACTGGCGCCGGGCGTGCTGGCCAAGGACATGATGCTGCAGATGATCGGCCGCTTCGGCATGAACGGCGGGCAGTACCAGGCCGTCGAGTTCTGCGGCGAGGCGGTGCGCGCGCTCGGCATGGCTGAGCGCATGACGCTGTCGAACATGAGCGCCGAGCTGGGCTCGCAGGTCGGCCTGATCGCGCCCGACGCCACCACGCTGGAATGGCTTGCCGCGCACGGCGCGCCGCCGGTCGACATCGCGGGCCTGGCCACCGACGCGGCCGCGATCGACGCGCCCGGATGCGAGACCCATCGCTTCGACGCGGCGGCGCTCGAGCCCTTCGTGGCCGCGCCGCACAGCCCGGCCAACGCCAAGGGCGTGGGCCAGTACGCCGGCATCGCGGTGGACGTCGCCTACATCGGCGCCTGCACCGGCGCCAAGCTGGAGGACCTGCGCGCGGCCGCTGAAGTTTTGCGAGGCCGCCGCATCGCGAGCGGTGTGCGGCTGATGGTGGCGCCGGCCAGCCTGAAGGACCAGGACGCCGCGCGCAGCGAAGGCGTGTTGCAGGCGCTGGTGGATGCGGGAGCCGAACTGTTCCCCACCGCCTGCGGTGCCTGCTCCGGCTACGGCGACACCATGGCCGACGACACCACGGTGATCTCGAGCACAGCGCGCAACTTCAAGGGCCGCATGGGGTCGCCCACCGCGCAGGTGTACCTCGCTTCACCGTATACGGTGGCGGCTTCGGCACTGCGCGGCGTGATCACCGATCCGCGCGAGGTGCTGGCATGAGGGCCGCCTCGACCGGTTTGCAGCCGGCGCAGCGCTGGGCCGCGCACGCGGCGGCGCTGTGCGGCGCGATCGCGCAGCGCGAACATAAGAGCTCATCGAAGCAGGTTTCGGCGCATGCGCGGCTGGTGTTCCTGGACACGCTGGGTTGCGCGCTGGCCGGGCGCATCGCGCCCGAGGTCGCCGCACTCGAACGGCAATCGGCCGCGCTGGAACCGGGTGAAGTGCACTTGCCCGGCGGGCGGGGGCTGGGCATCCATGCGGCTTGCCAGATCCTGGCGGTGGCGCCCACCTGGCATGAAGCCTGCGAAGGACACGCCTTCGCGCACGGACGTCCCGGCGTTCCGGCCATTGCCGCGTTGCTGCCGGTCGCCCTGCACCGCGACGCCAGCCTCGGCGAATTCATCGATGCGCTGGCGATCGGCTACGAAGTCGGTGCGCGGGCCGGCGGCTGGCTGCGCGTCGCGCCCGGGCTGCATGTCGATGGCAATTGGCCGGCGCTGGGGGTCGCGGCCGGTGTCGCGCGGCTGCTCGGCCTGTCGGTGGCCGCGAGCATGAACGCGGTCGCGATCGCCGCCTGCCAATTGCCGTCCAGCCTCTACCTGCCGATCCGCACCGGCCGCAACGTGCGCAACCTGTACCTCGCGCACAGCGCGACGCTGGGCCTGGACTCGGCGCTGGCCGCGCAGGCCGGAATCGACGCGCCGCCCGATGCGCTGGCCTGGTACGCCGAGCATTGCTGCGCGGCCGCCCCCGATGAGTTGCCCAAGGCGTCGGCCGATCTGATCCTCGATGCCTATCTCAAGCCCTTTGCCGCCGTGCGACATGTGCACTACGGGGCGCTGGCCGCGCGCCGCATCCGCGCGCGCCTGGACGCCCGGACGACGGGTATCCGGAAGATCGTGCTCACCGTGTACGAGGAAGCCACCGTGTACTGCGGCAATCCGCGGCCGGCGACGCCCCTGGCCGCGCAATTCAGCCTGACCTTCGGCGTCGCCGCCATGCTGCGGTTCGGCGAACTCGATGCTGCCAGCTACCAGGCGCCACGCTTCGACGATGCCGAATTGCGGCGGCTGGAAGCGCTGGTGGAGGTGCGCATCGATCCGGGGCTGACCGCCCGGCGCGAGCGCGGCGCGACATTGCAGGTCGTCGCAGCCGGGCAATCCCACGAGGAAAAGGTCGGCCCCGGGCCCGATCCGGACCTGCTGGTCGATGCCGAAGACGCGGTGGCCAAGTTCGTTCATAACGCCTTGTCCTGCGTGAGCAGCGAAACCAGCCGGGCGTTTTGCACGGCCTTCCTGGATGCGCCGACGGCCACCCCATTGCGCGCGCTCTGGCAGCTGCTGCCGGCGACATCCCCGAACCCATCCGTTTCCCCCAACAGCCTTCCAGGAGTTTCGAATGCCTGAGCACCACCCCATCGAATCGTCCGGCGCCGTTACCCGGCGCGAGGTGCTGCGCTGGACGAGCGCGCTGTCGCTGGCCGCCATGGGCGCTGGCGCCTGGGCGCAGGACACGAGGCCGGTGCGCCTGGTCGTGCCGTTCCCGGCCGGCGGTCCCACCGACGCGCTGGCACGGCTGGCCGCCGACGGTTTGGCAGCGCAGCTGAATCAGCCGGTGCTGGTGGAAAACAAGGCCGGCGCCGCCGGCGGGATCGCGGCGGAGTACGTGGCGCGGTCCAGTCCCGACGGCCTGACGCTGCTGGTCGGCGGTCAGGGGCTGATGTTCATCAACAAGGCGCTGTACAAGAACAAGAAATTGCCCTACGACCCGGACAGCGACTACGCGTACGTGGGGATGCTGGGCAGCTTTCCCAACGTGATCGTCTCGAACCCGCAGGCGGTCCCCGCGCAAACCATCGCCGAGCTGCTCGCGTTGGCGCGCGCCAACCCGGGGACGATTTCGTACGGCTCCAACGGCATCGGGTCGCTCACCCACTTGACCACCGAGATGCTGGCCAGCGCGGCCAAGGTGAAATTCCTGCACGTTCCCTACCAGGGGGCGGCGCCGCAAATGACCGACCTGCTGTCGGGCCGCATCGGCTTCACCGTGAACGGCGTGCAGTCGGTGCTGGCGCACATCCAGCAAAAGAAGTTGCGGGCGCTGGCGGTGACCACCGCCGCCCGCTACCCTGATCTGCCCGACGTACCGACGCTGGTCGAATCCGGATTTCCGTCGCTCGACCTGCCGGTGTGGTTCGCGGTCTACGCGCCGGCGGCCACCCCCGCGACAGCGCTGGCGCGCCTGCGTGGCGCGCTGGCCACCGTCACCGCGGCGCCTGGCTACGGCGGCGAACTGGCCAAGCGCGGCGCGCTGGTGCTGCGGGTGCCGGTGGAGGCCAGCGGCGCGCTGTTCACCCGTGAGCGGGCGCTCTGGGTCGATGCGGTGCAAACGACCGGTGCGACGGCCGACTGAATGGCTTGACGATGTGCACGACTGCTTCCACCGCCGCCCGGGTCTGGCGCGTCGGCGCCGACATCGACACCGACCAGCTCGCGCCGGGCCACGCGATGAAAAGCGGCATCGAGGTGATCGCCAGACATTGCCTGGAAGGCGTGCGGCCCGAGTTCGCATCAGGGGTCCAGCCCGGCGACGTGCTGGTGGCCGGGCCCAATTTCGGCATCGGCTCGTCGCGCGAACAAGCGGCCTCGGCGCTGGTGCAACTGGGCGTGGCCGCGGTGATCGCGCCGTCGTTCAGCGGCCTGTATTTCCGCAATGCCTTCAACGTCGGCCTGTTGCTGTTGACGTCCGCCGACGCGCAGCAATTGCAGGAGGGCGAGCACATCGCTTTCGACGCGCGTGCCGGCCGGATCGTGCGGCCCGGCGGCCCGGCGCTCGCCACCGAACCGATCCCCGGCTTCCTGCTCGACATGGTCGAAGCCGGCGGCCTGCTGGCCCAGCTGCAGCAAAGATTTTCACAAAGGACTCCCTCATGAGCAAACCCACCTATGACCTTTTGATCAAGAACGTCCGTGTGGTCCGGCCGCACGGCAACGCCGTCCATGAATCCGACATCGCCATCAAGGACGGCAAGTTCGCCAAGGTCGCGCCGGCCATCGACGTGACACTGGCCAAGACCGTGCACGACGGCAAGGGCCGGCTGGCCTTCCCCGGGGTGGTCGACGCCCACATGCACAGCGGCATCTATTCGCCGCTGGCCGAAGACGCGGTGAGCGAGAGCAAGGCCGCCGCGATGGGCGGCGTGACCTCCAGCCTGAACTATTTCCGCACCGGCCAGTACTACCTGAACAAGGGCGGGCCGTACAAGAAGTTCTATCCCGAAGTGCTCAAGATCTCCAAGGGGCGTTTCCACGTCGATTACGGCTTTCACCTGGCGCCGATGGACAGCGTGCACAACGGCGAAGTGGAGATGCTGATCGAGAAGTTCGGCGTGCCCAGCTTCAAGATCTTCATGTTCTACGGCTCGCATGGCCTGCACGGCGCCAGCAACAGCCAGCGCGAGTTCCTGATGATCGGCGAGAACGACCGCTACGACTACGCGCACTTCGAGTTCGTGATGCGCGCAATCCAGGCGGCGCGCGAGAAGATGCCCGAGCGGGCCGCGCAGATCTCGCTGTCGCTGCACTGCGAGACCGCCGAGATCATGACGGCCTACACCAAGCTCGTCGAGAAGGACAAGTCGATGAAGGGGCTGGCCGCCTACAGCGCAGCGCGGCCGCAGCATTCCGAAGGGCTCGCGGTATTCATTGCCAGCTACCTGGCGCACGAAACGGCGCTGCCCAACATCAACCTGTTGCATCTCTCGTCGCGCAAGGCGGTGCAGGCCGCGCTGATGATGGCCGACGTGTTCCCGCACATCGACTTCCGGCGCGAGGTCACGATTGGCCATTTGATGCTCGACATCAACAGTCCGGCCGCCGAACTGGCCAAAGTCAACCCGCCGATCCGCCCGCGCGAAGACGTCGAGTTCATGTGGCAGGCGCTGTTGGCCGGTGAGCTCGACTGGGTGGCCAGCGACCACGCCTGTTGCCGCAACGAGACCAAGATTCCCAAGCGATACTTCGGCAACATCTGGATGGCCAAGAGCGGCTTCGGCGGCACCGAGTACCTGTTGCCGGCGCTGGTGAGCGAAGGCACGCGCCGCGGCATGAGCTACAACCACATGGCGCGGGTGACCAGCTGGAATTCCTCGCAGCGCTACGGCCTGAACCGCAAGGGCGACATCGCCGAGGGCTACGATGCCGACATCGCGATCGTCGATCCGGCCAGGACCTGGACCATCTCGTCCAAGACCTCGCCCTCGACCCAGGGCTATACGCCGTTCGAGGGGCTGGAGCTGTCGGCCCGGGTGGAGGAGACTTTCCTGCGCGGGCGCCTGATCTACCAGGACGGCAACGTCATCGGCAAGCCGCACGGCGAATACCTGTTCCGCCCGACGGCTTGATGTCATGAACGCCGATTCGCCGCAGGTCGTGCGCTCGGCGCGGATGCCGCCCGACACGGCGCAGGTCGCGGTGGCCATCGTCGGCGGGGGCGCCTGCGGCCTCACCGCTGCGCTGATGCTGGCCGACGCCGGCGTCGAGTGCGTGGTGCTGGAGCGCGATGCCGCGCCCACGGGGTCCACCGCGCTGTCCTCGGGCTTCATCCCGGCGGCGGGCACGCAGGCGCAGCGGGCGCAGGGCATCGCCGACAGCCCGGAGCAGTTCGCTCGCGACATCCAGGCCAAGGCCCACGGCGACGCGGCACCGCACGTGGTGCAGGCGTATGCCAACGCGGTCGGCCCCGCGCTGGATGCGCTCGTCGAGAAGCACGGCCTGCAGTTCGAGGTGCTCCAAGGGTTCCTCTATCCCGGCCACAGCGTCGAGCGCATGCACGCCGTGCCGGAGCGCACCGGCGCGGCGCTGATGACGCGATTGCAGCGCGCCGCCGATGAGGCCGGCATCGCCGTGATGACCGAGGCGCTGGTGCGCGAACTGTGGGTGGGCGAGGGCGGCCAGGCGATCGGCCTGGGCTACCGGCGCCCCGATGGAAGCGTGGAGCGGCTGGCTTGCCGCGCGGTGCTGCTGGCCTGCAACGGCTTCGGCGGCAACCCGGAACTGGTGCGCGAGCTGTTGCCCGAGATGGCGAGCGCCACTTTCGCCGGCCACGTCGGCAACGATGGCAGCGCCATCGCCTGGGGCCGCGCGATCGGCGCGCAACTCGCCGACCTGGGCGGCTACCAGGGCCACGGCTCCTGGGCCGTGCCGCAGGGCATCCTCATCTCTTGGGCGATCCTGACCGAGGGCGGCATCCAGCTCAATCGCGAAGGGCGGCGATTCCACGACGAATCCCAGGGCTATTCGGAAGCCGCGGTACGGGTGCTGGCGCAGCCCGGCGGCGTGGCCTGGGACGTGTTCGACGATGCGCTGCTGGCTTTCGCCCGGCAGTTCCCCGATTTCCGCGAGGCGCAGGCGGTCGGCGCGGTGCGCAGCGCGAAAGACAGCGACGAGCTCGCGCGGCTGATCGGCTGCGATGGCGGCGTGCTGCGCGCCACGCTGGACGGCGTGCGCGACGGCGCCGTCGCGCCGGATGGCCGGCATTTCAAGCGCGCGC
>JAAOZX010000127.1 GCA_012274225.1 Comamonadaceae bacterium
ATCGTTGGGCAACTGCAGGCCTGGAAGGCCACGTCCCGGCCACCGGGACCGTTGGGACTGATGCAGGGAATCGCCGAAAAGCTGACCGACGCCGACATCACGGCGGTGAGTTCGTATTACGCCGGTCTGGCGGTCGCCAACGCGCAGCCCGCTGCATCCGGCGGCAAGGCAGGACACCGATGAGCTCAGACACCAAACCCCGGCCGCAACGCCGCGTGAACGGACTGGCCGTCTTTGGCGGCACGGCGGTGGCAATCGCCCTGGGCGTCGTTATCGGTGCGAACCTGCTGTTTCCTTCTTCGCTGCGCGAACCGTTGCCGGCGTCGACCCAGGCGGCTCCGCCCGCCGCCACCGCGGCGTTGCCACCCGCGTCCTCGCCGGCGCCAGCGCGCAAGCGCGCGCAGGCCGAGACGGACCGGGTACCGGCTGCCGCCGGCGCTTTCCGGCCGCCACCCGAGAGCAGCATGCCCGACGGCGACTACGGCAAGGTGATCCGCCTGGGAGAACAGGTGTTCGTCAATACCGGCCAATTCGCGCGGCAGTATGTCGGCAACGACCTGAGCTGCGCGAACTGTCACCTCGACGCGGGCCGCCTGGCCAATTCGGCGCCGCTGTGGGCCTCGTTCATCCATTACCCGGCCTACCGCAGCAAGACCGGGCAGGTCGACACGCTGGCCTCGCGCATCCAGGGCTGCTTCCAGTTCAGCATGAACGGCAAGGCGCCGCCGCAGGACGACGAAATCATGACCGCGCTGCAGACTTATGCGTTCTGGCTGGCCAAGGGCGCGCCCGTGGGCACGCCCGTCGCTGGCAGCGGCTACCCCAAGCTGATGAAATCGGCACAGCCGCCCGCCTTCGCCCGCGGCGAAAAGGTCTACGCACAGGACTGCGCGCTGTGCCATGGCCCGGACGGCCTGGGCCAGCGCGCCGGCGATCATCAGGTGTTCCCGCCGCTGTGGGGCCCCCGATCGTTCAACTGGGGCGCCGGCATGCACCAGCTCGGCAATGCCTCGGCCTTCATCAAGGCCAACATGCCGCTGGGCAAGGGCGGCACGCTGAGCGACCAGGACGCGTGGGATGCGGCCGACTTCATGGACAGCCATGAGCGGCCTCAGGATCCACGTTTCAGCGGGTCGGTTGAAGCGACCCGCAAGAAGTATCACGACTCCGACGACTCCTTGTATGGCCGCACGGTCAATGGGCACCTGCTCGGCGGCGGCCGCTGACTGGGCGCAAGGCTACGCACCTGCGTGCCAACTCGCCCGCATTGACTCCAGGCTCGCGGGCTGCAGTCGGCCAACCCCTGCGCACGATCCAGACCCGATCGGCCGTAACACCCTGAGCTTCAGCTAAGATGGAAACCTCGCCCGGGCAAGCTCGATCCAATTGCGCACAGAGCTTCCCAACTGCAATCGCACCCACCTTGCCCTGTGCCTATGTCCCAATTGACTGCGCCAACTTCATCTTCACCCGCTGATGCCGCCCTGCTGCTTGAAGTTGCGCAGTTGGTGGTGAGCGCGTTGAATCTGGAGGTTGCCGCGGCCGACATCGTGGCGGACGACCCTTTGTATGGCGACGGACTGGGACTGGACTCGATCGACATTCTCGAGATCGCCCTGGTGGTGTCGAAACAATACGGCTTGCAGCTGCGGGCGGGCGACGAGGAAAACCACGCCATCTTTCATTCGCTGCGCAGCCTGAGCGACCATATCGCCGCCCAGCGAACGAAGTGAAAGCTGCCGGCGCGACGGGGTTGCAGCAAGCCTGGCGTTGGGGGGCCTTGCTCACACTGGGGATAGGCTATTCGGTTCTCGCCCACCTGGCGGCCGCGTCAACCCGACCCGATGGGCTCGACGCCCTGGTGGCCGTCATTCCGCTGCTCGGTCTGGCTTTCGCGATGGCATGGCGATCGTCGCAGCGCGCGATCATGCTGGCCTTGTGCCTGGTGGCCTGCGCCGGCCTTTACGCCGCAAGCGCCTGGCTGGTCGCGCATTACCACTGGGTTTTCCTGCTTCAGCATGCAGGCGTCTATGCCTTGCTCTGCGTGGCCTTCGGCAGAACGCTGCGCAGCGGCCGGACACCGATGGTTACCGGTCTGGCTCGCATCGTGCACCGGACGATGTCCCCGGCGCTCATCGGCTACACCCGGTCCGTCACCTGGGCCTGGACTCTCTATTTCGCCTGCATTTCCGGCCTGTCCCTGCTGCTCTTCTGGCTCGCCCCGATTGCGATCTGGTCTGCGTTTGCCAACCTCCTGGACATTCCCCTGCTGGCGCTGATGTTCGTTGGCGAATACGCGGTGCGGTGCTACGTGTTGCCCGCCGAAGACCGGGCCGGTCCCCTGGACGCGATTCGTGCCTACCGGCAGGCTTCGTCAAGTGGCAGGGCGCGCCAGCCATGATCGACTTCCCGCTGGTCACGCATTCCCGCGCTGAAGACATCCTGGCGTGGAGCCGGGGCACGCCCATCACGGCGGGCCAATTCCTGGCCGATGCACGGCTCCTGGCCGCGGCACTGCCGGCCGGCCGGCACCTGCTCAATGCCAGCGGTGACCGCTACCGCTTTGCCGTCGGGCTGGCCGCAGCCTTGCTGACCGACAGGATCAGCCTGCTGCCGCCCACCCTCACGCCCGAAATGGTGCGGCAGGTCAGGTCTTTTGCGCCCGACGTGTTCTGCCTCGCCGACCAGCCGCAGTCCGTGGACATGCCGCAACTCCTCTGGAATGACGCGATGCCAACCCGCACATCGGCTGCGGCCGGTGCGCCATCCGATGCGTACGACGTTCCCCGGATTGCCGCGGCACAGACAGCGGCCATCGTGTTCACCTCCGGTTCGACCGGCTCGCCCATCGCGCACCGCAAGAGTTGGGGGGCACTGGTCCGCAGCGCTCGCGCCGAGGCCGTGCGGCTCGGCTTGCTGGACGGGCGACGACACAGCATCGTGGCGACAGTCGCGCCGCAGCACATGTATGGCTTCGAGTCCAGCGTGTTGTGCGCCATGCAAAGCGGCGCGGCGCTCACCGCCTCGCATCCGTTCTACCCCGCCGACATCTGC
>JAAOZX010000514.1 GCA_012274225.1 Comamonadaceae bacterium
CAGCCGGCCGTCCAGATCATCGTCCACATAGTTCACCAGGCCGTATTCGAGCGCCTGCGCTGCCGTCAGCGGCTCGCCGGTCAGGCACATCTCGGCCAGGCGACGGCGCGGCACCAGGTGCTGCAGGACAGAGAGAACCTGGGCCGGGAAGACGCCGACCTTCACTTCAGGCAGGCCGAACACCGCGTGGCCGGCCGCGACGGCCAGGTCGCACATCGAAAGCAGACCGATACCCCCGGCCATGCAGGCCCCGTTCACCCGCGCCACCAGCGGCAGGTTGCTGGCCCTGGCACGCCGCAGCAATTGCGCCAGATGGCCGTAGGGTTCGGAATAGTCGCTGGTGAAGGCCTGAGCGGCCTGCAGGTCGGCGCCGGCGCAAAAGGCCTTGTCGCCGGCGCCGGTGATCACGATGGCGCGCAACGCCCGGTCGGCCTGCGCCGCGTCGATCGCCCGGGCCAGGCCGGCCAGCACGCCATGGCTCATCGCGTTGCGCCGTTCCTCGCGCTGGATGGTGAGCCAGAGCACCGGGCCGCGCGGCTCGACCCGCAGCTCGGTGGATGACGGTGAATCGCTCATGGCCGCTCCTGGTTGTGCTGGCTTTATACCTAACCGCGCCCACGCCCGCCTGTCGCAGCGGCGGCAGCAGGCCCGGGCATATTCCTACAGCCGTGCTCAGGCTGTGCAGTTACGATGGCAAGCTCAACTCCAGGACGCCCCGCGGCATGCCGGATTCCACCCCTCGCATCGAACAGCAGCCCGCCCCTGAAGGCGCGCTGATGCGCGTAATGGGCCAATGGACGGCGGCACAGTTCGCCCAGCCGGGGCTGTTGAGAAAGCTCGAGGCCAGCGTCGCTCCAGCTGGAGCGCCAGACGGTTGGGATTTGCGACAGGCCGAACAGCTCGATCACATCGGCGCGCAATGGCTATGGGACCACTGGGGCCGCCAATGGCCCGCCCGGCTGGAACTGCAGCCAACGCAGCAGGCCGTGCTGGACCGGGTGGCCCGCTTCACGGTGCCGCCGCGCGCCCGCAAGCGCACCAGCTGGTGGCGCAGTTACCTGGGGCTGGGCGCGGCGGTGCTGGGTGCCGTGGAGCAGGTCAAGTCGTTCATGCGTTTGATCGGCCAGCTGGCGCTGAACCTGATTCAGCTGGCGCGCGCGCCGCATCAGGGTCCCTGGCGCGACTTCTCCGGCCACCTGTACCGGATCGGCGCCACCGCGCTGCCGATCACGGCTCTGGTGGGCTTCCTCATCGGCGTGGTGCTGGCCTATCTGACGTCGCAGCAGTTGAAGCAATTTGGCGCCGATGCCTACATCGTCGACATTCTGGGAATTGCGCTGATCCGCGAACTCGGGCCCGTGCTGGCGGCGATTCTCATCGCCGGGCGCTCGGGATCGTCCATCACGGCACAGATCGGCGTCATGCGCGTGACCGAGGAACTCGATGCGATGAGCGTGATGGGCATCTCGCAAAGCTTTCGGCTGGTGATGCCGCGCGCCATGGCGCTGGCCGTGGTGATGCCCCTGATCAGTGTGTGGACCACGCTGTGCGCGCTGGCCGGTGGCATGCTGTCGGCGGATGTGTCCCTGGGCATCACGCCGACCTTTTTCATGACGGCGCTGCCCCAGGCCGTGAATGCGGACAACCTGGTGCTGGCCAGCAGCAAGTCGGTGGTGTTCGGCGTGCTGATCGCGCTGGTGGGCTGCCACTTCGGCCTGCGTGTTCAACCCAACACGCAAAGCCTGGGCGAAGGAACGACGGCCTCGGTGGTGACATCGATCACGGTGGTGATCCTGGTGGACGCCCTGTTCGCGGTGCTGTTCAAGGACGTGGGGTTCTAGTGGTGGACACGATCGCCCCGTACCAGCCGGCGGAAGGCGCACCGATCGTCGACATCCGCAACCTGTGGACGGTGTTCACGGCGCCCGGGAAGCGTTCCGTGGTGCATCAGGACCTGGACCTCACCGTGGTGCAGGGTGAAGTGCTGTCCATCGTCGGCGGCTCGGGCACCGGCAAGACCGTGCTGCTGCGCCAGATTCTGGGTCTGGAGCGGCCGGCGAAGGGGGATATCCATGTCCTCGGCCAGCCGGCCACCGAACTGGGGCAACGTGGTGCGGCCAGCCGGATCGGCATGCTGTTCCAGCATGGCGCGCTGTTCTCGGCGTTCAGCGTGCTGGAGAACATCGCATTTCCGCTGCGCGAACTCAGAACCCTGCCGGCCGCGCTGGTGCGGGAGGCCGCGATGGTCAAGCTGCAGATGGTGGGGCTGAAGCCCGACGACGCCGACAAGATGCCGTCCGACCTGTCCGGCGGGATGATCAAGCGTGCGGCTCTGGCCCGGGCGCTGGTGATGGACCCGCCGCTGTTGCTGCTGGACGAGCCCACGGCCGGCCTCGACCCGGAGAGCTCCGACGGGTTCGTGACGCTGCTGCGCTCCCTGCACCGCGACCTGGCGCTGACGGTGATCATGGTGACGCACGACCTGGACACCCTGTTCGAGCTGTCCACCCGCATCGCGGTGCTCGCCGACAAGAGAGTGATCGTGATCGCGCCGCCCAAGGACGTGATCGCCTTCCAGCATCCGTTCATCCACGATTTCTTCCTGGGCGAGCGGGGCCAGCGCGCCATGGAACTGTTGCGCGAATACCCGTTTGCCGTGTAAAAGAGAAAGGGAAACCTCCCAATGGAAAACAAAGCCCATGCCCTGGCCGCCGGCATTTTCGTGGTGGTGGTCACCGCGATGCTGGTCGCGCTGGCTTCCTGGCTCTCGCGCGATACCGGTCAGCGCGACATTTACGAGATCTCGACCCGCGAGATCGTCTCGGGCCTGCAGCCGCAGGCCGCTATCCGTTATCGCGGTGTCGACGTTGGCAAGGTCGCTTCGATCGGCTTTGATCCGAAGACCACCGGCAACGTGCTGCTGCGCCTGGAGATCGATCGCGAGGCGCCGGTGACGCGCGAAACCTTTGCGACGCTGAGCTACCAGGGTGTCACCGGACTGGCCTTTGTGCAGCTCGATGACAGCGGCAAGCCGGCCCCGCGCCTGGTGCCCGACGACGAGCGTCCGCCGCGCATTCCGCTCAGGCCCAGCCTGCTGTCGAAGCTGGCCGCGCGCGGCGAGGTGATCCTCGACCAGGTGGAGAAGGTGACTGGACGGATGAACGAACTGCTGGGCGATGCCAACCAGAAGCGCGTGGCCACGGTGCTCGACAACCTGGGCACTGCGGCGGCCGATGCGGGGCGCGTGGCCCAGCGGTTGGACACCACGCTCGCCAAACGGGTCGACCCGGCGCTGGCCGAGGCATCGACCACCCTGAAATCGGTCCAGCACAGCGCCGATGAGATCGGCAAGACGGCGGCCGACTTCAGCCGGACCGCGCGGCGCCTGAACGAAAAGGACGGCCCCATGGATCGCCTGGCCGAGGGCTCACAGGCCTTGTCGCATGCGGCGGATTCGTTCAACGCGGCGACTTTGCCGCGCATCAACCGCGTCACCGAGGAAGCTTCGCGCGCCGCCCGGCAACTCACCCGTACCGCGGGAACCATCAACGACAACCCGCAGTCGCTGATCTACGGCACGGGGC
>JAAOZX010000128.1 GCA_012274225.1 Comamonadaceae bacterium
ATCCAGTACCTGGACGATCAGCAGACCCACGTGCTGCCGATGTGTCGCAGCCCGGAAGACGACGGCGACCTGACCTGGATTGCCCGCACCATGGGGTTCGCCGACTGCTGCCCGTTCCTGCACGAACTGGATACCCACCGCGAGCTGGTGGCCCAGGAATTCGATCGTCTGCTCGGGGGCGCCGGGGCTGAATGCAAGGGGTGCGGCGGCCCTCAGGCCGCGCGAGCGACACCCGACCTGGACGAACTGTTGCCCCAGCTGCCGGCGCAGCTGCGCGAACGGGTGGCGCTGTGGCAGCGGCATCCCCGGGTCATGGCGCTGCGCGATGACGCGCGGGCCAGGCTCTCGCGCCTGGTGGCCCGCACCGCGCAGTGGCTGGACGAGGGACGGGTGAGCGAAGAAGCGGCGCTGCGCATGGCCGACTGGATCGAGCCGCTCTTGCGCCGGGAAAGCTACCTGGCCCTGCTGCTGGAGCGGCCCGGCGTGCACGAGCGGCTGCTGCGACTGCTGGGCGCGGCGCGTTGGCCGGCACGGTACCTGCTGCAGCACCCCGGCGTGATCGACGAGCTGGCCAGCGACCAGCTGGTCTCCGAGCGCTTCAGTGGTCGCGATTTCGAGCTCGAGCTGGAACAGCGCCGACTCTCGTTGCAAATCACCGGCGAGGACGATGACGAGGCGTTGCTCAACCTGCTGCGCCGGGCCCACCATGCCGAGGTCTTCCGTACGCTGGCGCGCGACATCGAGGGCCGGCTAACGGTGGAGCAGGTGGCCGACGAGCTCAGCGCGCTGGCCGACGCCGTCCTGCGGGTGACGGCGCGCTGGTGCTGGCAGCGGCTGAAGTCGCGGCACCGCGAGACACCGCGGTTCGCGATCATCGGTTACGGCAAGCTCGGCGGCAAGGAGCTGGGTTATGGCAGCGACCTGGATATCGTCTTCGTGTACGAGGACGATGACGAGCGCGCGCCCGAGGCCTACGCGGCCTTCGTCCGCAAGTTGATCAATTGGCTGAGCACCAAGACCGCCGAGGGCGACCTGTTCGAGATCGACACCGCGCTGCGGCCCAACGGCAACTCCGGGCTGCTGATCACCACTTTCGAGGCGTACGCCAATTACCAGCAACGGCGCGGCAGCAATACCGCCTGGACCTGGGAGCATCAGGCCATGACCCGGGCGCGTTTCGTATTGGGCGAGGAAGACATGCTGGCGCCGCCGGCCGAACGGTCCGCGGCGGCCGTGGCGCGGGGTCTGCGCCAGCGTTTCGATGCGGTGCGCGAGGCCGTGATCACCGCCCCGCGCGACATCCAGGCCTTGCGCGCCGAGATCATCGAGATGCGCGAGAAAGTGCGGTCGGCCCATCCGGTCAAACCGGACTGGTTCGACGTCAAGCACAGCGCCGGCGGGATGGTCGATGCCGAGTTCTGCGTGCAGTCCCTGGTGCTGTCGCAAGCCGGCCAGCATCCCGAATTGCGTCCCAATGTCGGCAACATCGCCTTGCTGGTGCGCGCCGAGGAAGCGGGGCTGCTGGGTCCTGGCATCGGACGGGGCGCGGCCGACGCCTACCGGGAGCTGCGCCGCGTCCAGCACAAGGCCCGGCTCAACGAAGAGCCGACCCAGGTGCCGCCGACGGCCCTGCAGTCCGAACGCGCTGCGGTGCTGGCGCTCTGGTCGGCGGTGTTCGCCTGAAGCCGGTCGGACTGGCGCCGGAAGTGCAGCAACGGGCCGCCCACCCGAGCCGGTCGCTTTCGACCCCAACTGGGGTTTCAACGTCGCTTACGCGGCCCCGGGCTGCGCGCGGATGCGGCGCACCAGATCGCTCGTCGAATACCCCGGAACGAAAGGAATTGCCAGGGCACGGCCGCCGTAGCCTTGCACTATGGCGGCTTCGGGCAACTGGCTCATGTCGTAATCGCCGCCCTTGACCAGGAAGGCCGGCTTCAGTTCGGTGACGAGTTGCAGCGGCGTGTCCTCGTCGAACCAGGTGACCAGGCTGACCGACTCGAGCGCGGCCACCAGGACGGCGCGATCCTGCTCGTTGTTCAATGGGCGATCCGGCCCCTTGCCCAGGCGCCGCGCCGAGGCGTCGCTATTGAGCGCGACCACCAGGCTGGCGCCCAGTTCGCGCGCCTGCGCCAGATACACCGCGTGGCCGCGGTGCAGCACGTCGAACACGCCGTTGGTAAAGACGACCGGCTGGGACAGGGCGGCCGCCCGTGCCGCCGCCTGCTGCCGCGGCACGATTTTGGCCAGGAACGCCGGGTTCACGCCGCGCCGACGATCGGAGCGACCGGTGCGGCGGCCGCAACCACCGCCGCCGCAACTTCCTTGCGGTAACGATTGAGCTCCTGCACGCTCTTGAAGCTGCGGTCCAGCAGCAGGCTCATGTTATGGAGGATCCGCTCCACCACCTTGCTCTCCCAGACCGCGTCGAAATTGATCTGCTTGTCCAGCCAATGCTCCAGCCACTCCGGGTTGGGCAGCCGCGACTGGATGGTGTCACGCGGAAACAGGCTCTTGTTGACGTGAAGGTTGGTCGGATGCAGCGCCTGGGCAGTGCGGCGGGCACTGGCCATCAACACCCCGACCTTCGCAAACGCCGCCTTGGCTTCATTGCCGAAATTGTTGATGGCGCGCTTCATGTAGCGCAGGTAGGCGCCGCCATGACGGGCCTCGTCCTGCGACAGGCGGGTGTAGATGTGCTTGATGACCGGTTCGGTGTGCCATTCGCTGGCCCGGCGGTACCAGTGGTTCAGGCGGATCTCGCCGCAGAAGTGCAGCATCAGGGTTTCCAGCGCCGGCGCCGGTTCGAACTCGAACCGCACCTCGTGCAATTCCTTTTCCGTGGGGGCCAGGTCGGGCCGGAAGCGCCGGAGGTATTCCATGAGCACCAGCGAATGCTTCTGCTCCTCGAAGAACCAGATCGACATGAACGCGGAGAAATCGCTGTCGTCCTTGTTATCGCGCAGGAACATCTCGGTGGCCGGCAATGCCGACCACTCGGTGATCGCATTCATCTTGATGGTCTGGGCCTGCTCGTCGGACAGCTTGCTGGCATCGAAGGAGTCCCAGGGAATGTCCTTGTCCATGTCCCAACGGACGGACTCGAGTTGCTTGAACAGTTCGGGATAGAGCATGGGCGTCTTTCTTCGCGTGCCCCTATTTTATGCGGGGCCTTGGAATTCGATTGAGAATGCGAGGCGATTCCGCCGCGACCTTTCCGAACCGAGGTAATGACCATGCTGAGTCTATTGAGAATAGTGGCGCTGGCCGGAATGCTGGCCGCGTTGAACGGGCTCGCCCCGGTTCAGGCGGCCCAGCCCACTCAGGCCAGCGCCTGTCCCGCCACCTTGAATCATGTGTTCGAGCGCCTGCAGGACGAAGCGCCCCAGTCGCTGTGCCAATACAGCGGCAAGGTGCTGCTGGTGGTCAACACCGCCAGCTATTGCGGCTTCACGCCCCAATACAAGGGCCTGGAGGCGCTCTATGCGCGCTATCGCGACCGCGGACTGGTCGTCCTCGGCTTCCCTTCCAACGACTTTGCCCAGGAGACCGGCGATAACAAGCAGATTGCCGATTTCTGCGAAAACACCTATGGCGTGAAGTTTCCGATGTTCAGCAAGAGCAGCGTGCGCGGGCCCCAGGCCAATCCGCTGTTCAGGCAGCTGGCGCACGCCACCGGCCGCCAGCCGCTGTGGAATTTTCACAAGTACCTGATCGCCCGGGACGGGTCGGTGGTGAACAGCTACACCAGCCTGACGTCACCCGACAGTTCTGCGCTGGTGGCGGACATCGAGAAACAACTGGCGGCCCGCTAGGCCCCGCTTTCCCGTTCACAAAAATTTACGCCGCACCGGTGGCGATCGCCGGAACCCAGGGCGCCAGCACCACTCTATCCCTGCACAGCAAACGACTGTCCGAACAATCCGGTTCATGCTGCGAAGTCTTCCGGGAGCATTTCAGCCCGGATGCAATCCCGAGGCGTTTCTTCTCCTCCTCCCTCCCTCCCTCGTTCGCCTCGGGGCACTTCGCAGCATCTTTCATCCCGCCGGCAGCGCATCGGAATGCGTTGCCGGCCCTCAGGTTGCCCGGCGGGCCGCAGGTCGAATCAGGTCGGCCGGCTGTCGATGAAGCTCTGGCGCTGCATCAGCTTGTCCTGCAGCTTGCCCAAATTGGGATGGTTGCCGCGCCAGTCGATTTCGGGAAAGCGGAAATCGAGGTACCCCAGGGCGCAGCCGATGGCGATATCGGCAAGGCTCAGATAGATGCCGGCGCAATACGGCTTTTCGCCCAGGCCCTGGCTCATGGCCTTGAGGCTGACGCGGGTCTTATCGAGCTGCCGATCGATCCAGGCCTGGCTGCGCTGCTCCCTCGGGCGGTGCGGCCAGTTGGCTTCCATCCGTGCCAGGATCAGGGCGTCCAGCACACCGTCGGCCAGGGCCTCCCAGGTCTTGACCTCGGCCCGTTCACGGCCGACGACCGGTATCAACTTGCCCACCGGCGACAGCGTGTCCAGATATTCCACGATCACGCGCGAGTCGAACAAGGCCTCGCCGCCCTCCATCACCAGGCAGGGCACCTTGCCCAGCGGGTTCGATTGGGTGATGGTGGTGTCGGCAGCCCATACGTCCTCGGTGACGAACTCGTAGTCCAGCTTTTTTTCCGCCATCACGATGCGCACCTTGCGCACGTAGGGGCTGGAGAGGGATCCGATCAGTTTCATGAAGAGTTTCTCTGTGGCGCGTTCGAGTTATCGCAAGTCCGGCCATTCTACCGAGCGCTTTCGCCCAGCCGGGGCCGGTCGACGCAACCCGGTCGGCTCGTCGCCGGACCGCGGGGGCGGGGTGGTCCCGGCGGCAACGCAACGGCTGCTCCGGGCCGCAAGCGGCGCCTACAATCCCGGGCATGACGCTTTCCACTATCTCCGCGTTGTCGCCGCTCGACGGGCGCTATGCGAGCCGGCTGGCGCCGTTGCGTCCGTTGATGAGCGAGCAAGGTTACATGCACAAGCGGGTGCAGGTGGAAACCTGCTGGTTCATTGCGCTGAGCGACGCCGGTTTCGCCGAGTTCAAGCCGCTCAGCCCGGGCGCGCGCAGCTACCTGCTGGGCCTGGTCAAGAATTTTTCCGAGGTCGACGGCCTCGCGATCAAGGAGATCGAGCAAACCACCAACCACGACGTCAAGGCGGTGGAATACTGG
>JAAOZX010000515.1 GCA_012274225.1 Comamonadaceae bacterium
ACGGTGGGCGACGAGCGCGTCTTCGAGCGGCTGCCCCAGGGTCCCGTCAAGCCGGCGCTGGCCCTGTCTTTGCACAGCACGCGCAGCGAACTGCGGGCCGAGTTGCTGCCGCGTGCGCCCCGGATCGCTCCAGCCGACCTGGTCGAGGCGGGCGACCGCTACGCCCGCGCCACGGGGTATCCGATGCAGGTGCAGTGGACGCTGCTGGAGGGTGTCAACGACACGCCCGAAGAAGTCGAAGGCCTGGCGCGCCTGCTCAAGGGGCGGTACGCGGTGCTGAACCTTATCCCGTACAACAGCGTGCCCGGCCTGCCGTTCCGGCGCCCGACGTGGGACAAGGCCCTCGCACTGGCCCGTGAGCTGCACGCGAAAGGCGTGTTGACGAAGCTTCGCCACTCGGCGGGGCAGGACGTCGATGCGG
Organism: Comamonadaceae bacterium; assembly: GCA_012274225.1. Classification (GTDB taxonomy): domain Bacteria; phylum Pseudomonadota; class Gammaproteobacteria; order Burkholderiales; family Burkholderiaceae_C; genus Ramlibacter. The sequence continues at coordinate 422 of JAAOZX010000515.1, forward strand.
GCTGCGGGCAATTGCGGGCGCGTCGATCCGGGCCCGATGACCGCCCATCGCTGCTGCAACCGCACGCACTTCTCGGCGCCGGATTACCCCCGGCCCAGCTAGCGTCTGCCGGGAGCCCAAGCCCCAACGCCGCCGCAGCGGCGTCCGCGGCTAATCCAGGTTCACGGTGACCGCTGAGTCCCGCAGTCGCAGCGCCATGGCCCTGGCCCGGTCTGCCGCCGCGCTCCAGCGGGCACACGCTTTCATTTGCTCGTTAACGTCCACTTGCGGCTCATCGAGCTGCTTCCACAACAGCCGTTCCTCGGCAATTGCGGCCTCGTACTGTGACTCTACGGGTTGCTGAAGTTTGTCCATCGCGAGCAACTCCTTGTTTGCTATTTCCATATTAGTCGGCGCTTCCAAAGCAGCAAGCAAGGGATTGATCGGGCGCCTCTCGAGCCCTCGGGCAGCTCAACAGCGCCTGGCTTCAACGAAGGGATCACGTGAGATATTGCGCAATCCTGCGTGTTTTTTCGCCGAATAGGCACAAATGCCGCATTGGGGCGGTTGACGCGTGATCGGTATGTCACATTAAGATACAATTACGCTATTGGCAGATCGGAACGGTCGCCAACAGCCAACAGCCGAACGCTGCCGCAGTGTGCTTTTGGCTACTGTTCAGCTAAACTGTTTGCTTGACCGGGATGTTGACGATCAAAACCTTCGTTACGGCCTTTCTGGACCGAAATTTGGCGACTCGGCCCCAAGCGGCCCGCCAGCCCCAGTGCACGCAACAGCGCGAGGCGCCGCTGGCGCCACGCGTTGCGGAATTGATGCAATCGCGTTGACACGAGCACCAATGTCCTTTCGCCCTCCCCTGAACGCCGACATTTCGGTTTTGCCACCGCCACACAGCACGTCGCTCGCGGTGCAACAACCCTATCGGCTGCAAACGACGTTGGAGCGTCAGCGCGAGGAACAGGCCGGCGACGAATCGCTCACGCTCACGGACCTGCTTCACATTGTCCTGAAGCACAAATGGACGTTGTTGATGGTCATGCTGGTGGCCTGCGCGGTGGCCACCGTGCGCACCCTTCTGAGCACCCCTATCTATCGCTCCACGGCCGTCCTGCAGATCGAACGCGTGGCGCCTCCTGTGGTCAGGTTCAGTAGCGATATGGACCAGTATCAGGGTTACGTCGATGAGGAGATGTCCCAGAAGACGCAGTACCAATTGCTGAAAAGCGAGTCCCTGGCCGAGCGCGTGATCGACGAGCTGAAGCTGGATCAGTCCAAGCCAACCGCGGCGGCAGATGGAACCGATCCCGCCGCCGGATCGGACACTGCCGCTGTCGAGACCGGCGAGGGCGTCGCGAGCAGTTATCTCGAGCGGATCGTTTCGGGCTATCGCAAGCTGACGTCTCCCAACACCCGCGACACCGTGGCACTGGACCGCGACGCGGTGATCGCAAGCTTTCTCGGCGCCCTGACGGTCGAGCCGATTCGCAGTTCGCGCCTGGTCAAGCTGCACGTGGACAACGCCAACCCGGAACTGGCAGCGCGCATTGCCAATGGCACCGTGCAGGCCTTCATCACCATGGGGCTGGAGCGGCGCCTGGAAGGCTTGTCCTATGCCAAGAACTTCCTGGTCGACCAGATCAAGCAGATGAAGGCCCGGCTGGAAGAGTCGGAGCGCAAGCTCAACCAGTATGCCCAGGACAAGCAGATCCTGACCCTGGACGAAAAGACCAGCGTCGTCAACCAGACCTACACCGACTACGCGGCGGCACTGGCGCGCGCCGAACAGGAACGCATCAAGGTCGAGTCCCTCTTCGGCGAAATCCAGCGCAACCCCAACAACGTGGCCGCCGTCGTCGAGAACAAGACCATCCAGTCGTACAAGGAGCAGCGGGCCAAGCTCCAGATCGAATACCAGCAGAACCTGCGCATCTACAAGCCCGACTTTCCCAAGATGCTGCAGCTCAAGGCGCAGATCGCCGAGGTCGACTCCCAGATCAAGGCGGAGATCGCGGCCATCGCGGCGGGGGTGCAATCGCAATACGAGTCGGCCCATAAGCAGGAGGCGATGATTCGCCAAAAGCTCGGTGAGACCCGCAAACAGGTGCTGAGCACGCAGGACGGCAGCATCAACCTGAACCTGCTCAAACGCGAGGTCGACACCAACCGCCAACTCTATGACGAGCTATTGAAGAACCTGAAGCAGGTGGGTGTGTCGGCCGGCGTGGCCACCAACAACATTTCGGTGGTGGACGTGGCCAAACCGGCCCGGTTCCCTTACGCACCGAGCTTGCAGCGCAACCTGATGATCGGCCTGGCCGCCGGAATGTTCCTGGGCCTGTGCCTCGTCTTCGTGCTCGAGTTCCTGGACGACTCGATCAAGTTCCCCGACGAAGTCGAAAACATG
>JAAOZX010000516.1 GCA_012274225.1 Comamonadaceae bacterium
AAAGGCACGGCGCGGGCCTGGTCGGCATAGCCGCGGGGCTTGCTCAGATCGAGGGAATAGAGCTCCACAGTCCGCGCCGCCAGCCGCTTTTCGACCCGCACATGCTCCAGATAGCGCTCGATCAGTTCATGGCCGGGCGCGCCGCCGAGCCCGCTTCCGTCCGGCAGCGCAGCGCCGTCGGTCGGTCGGGCCTGGCGCCGCGGGGTCATTTGCCCCGCAGGCGCGACAACGCCGCGCTCGACAACTCGGCGATGCGTTCCAGGAAATCGGTGCCCATGCCGCTCTGGAAGCGCTGCGGATCGGGCGACGCCAGCACCAGCATGCCGAAGGCGGGGCCGGCGTTGTTGCTGCTGCCGGTGCGCAGCGGCAGCAATGCCAGCGACAACGCCATGGCGCTGTCGTCCAGCCAATTCACCGCCTCGAAGCCGGAGTTGACGCCGCAGTACGGCTGGGTCAGTGACGAGGCAAAGGTCTTGGCGTCCTCGCTGACACCGGCTGCGAACGGCTCGACGCCGTAGCGGCCGTCGACGTCCCAGACCTTGATCGCGACCTGCGGCACCATGAACTGGTTGCGGATCTCGGCGGCGATGGTGGCCGGCAGCGCACGGCCCGAGCGAACCATGAACAGGTTGCGGGCCCAGCGGTGCACCCGGTCGGCGATCACCACGTTCTCGGTGCCGTGCCGCACCATGTCCATCAGACGGTGTTCCAGGGCCTTGATCTTCTCGCGCAGCATCTCGGCCTGGCGCTCCTGCAGGCTGACGGCGCGGTTGCCATGGGGGCTGGACAACTGGACCGACGCCAGCAATTCGGCGTGGCGCGCGAAGAAGTCGGGCGTGTTGGCCAGGTAATTGGCGATGTCGTCTTCGGTGATTGGGCTCATGGCATCGTCTTTCATCAAATTGCGCGAGAAACCCGGTCCTTCAGGGCCGGGAGGGACCGCGCGCCGCGCGGGAGCGCGGCTCCGGTCTCGCATTCGTTTCTGTACTTGGATATTTTGCATATACTGTATGAATGTCCAGGTGTCGTGCCCAGAGCCTCTCCACACGCGTTCTGCGCGTACGGGTGAAGGATCGGCATGCCGCTTGGCTGTCTGGTCTCGCTCGCGAGGTCAACACGGTCTGGAACTACTGCAACGACTTGCAGGGCCGTGTCTTCGAGCGCGAGCGGAAGCTCCTCTCGGGATTTGACTTTTGGCCCTACCTGAGGGGCAGTACGCGTGGGGAGTGCGCGCTGCAGTTGCCCGTGCAGGCGGTGCAGGAGACCGCCGAGCAGTACGCTAAGAGTCGCAGGCAGCACCGCAAGGTCAAGCTGGCCTGGCGCAAGAGCGGCGGCGCGCGCCGCTCGTTGGGGTGGGTGCCCTTTAAGGTGCGCACCATTCGCTACGCCCACGGGCAGGTCTACTTTGCCGGCCGCTGGCTGTCCGTGTGGGACAGCTGGGGGCTCCAGGCCTACGAGCTGCGCGCCGGCAGATTCAGCGAGGATGCGCGCGGGCGCTGGTACCTCAACGTCACGGTGGAGGTGAAGCGCCCTGCGCAGCATCAGCCGGCTGAAGCCGGCGCCATCGGCATCGACCTGGGCCTGAAGGAACTGGCGGCGATGAGCGACGGCAGCAAAGTGGCCGCCGAGCGTTTCTACCGCGAGCTGGAGCCCGCCTTGGCTGTTGCCCAGCGTGCGGGCAACCGTCGCCGCGCCAAGGCGATCCACGCGAAGATCGCCGACCGCAGGAAGGACTTCCTGCACAAGCTGACCACTAAGCTGGCGCGCCGCCATGGCGTGGTGTGCGTGGGGGATGTGAATGCGAAGGCGCTGGCCCGGGGCCCGCACGCCAAGAGCGTGCTGGACGCGAGCTGGAGCGCAATGAGAACCATGCTTCGGTACAAGTGCGCTGACGCAGGCGCATGGTTCGTTGAGGTGCCCGAGGCGGGCACCAGCAGGATGTGCTGCGCCTGTGGCGCGATGTGCGGGCCGCAAGGCGTTGAAGGCCTGGCCGTGCGCCAGTGGTCGTGCACGGTATGCGCGACCACGCATGACCGCGACATCAACGCCGCACGCAACATCCTGGCTCGGGGACTGGCGATCCTTGAGCAGCAGTTTGCCGCCGCAGGGGAGGCGAGAGTCGATGAAGCTGCGGTGAATGAGATCGGACGGCATCACGCTGGTTCGGTCGGGGTCGGGCATGGCCCTCCGGTTGTGGGAATCCCGGTACTTTAGGGCCGGGAGATGTCAAAGTGAATCGGGAACCTCCATCTCGCCTTCGAAGACCGTCACGGCCGGTCCCGTCATCAGCACCGGCGCGCGATCCTGCGCGCCCATGCCGGGCCACTCGATGGTCAGCAGGCCCCCGCGGGTGCTCACGTCGACCCGGTGGTCCAGCCGGCCCAGCCGGATGCCGGCCACCACCGCCGCGCAGGCGCCGGTCCCGCAGGCCAACGTCTCGCCGGCACCGCGCTCCCATACCCGCAGGCTGACCGTCGAACGGTCGACCACCTGCATGAAGCCGGCGTTCACTCGGTTCGGAAAGCGCGAATGGTGTTCGATCAAGGGCCCCTGGGTCAGCACCGGCGCCTGATCCACGTCCGCCACTTCCTGCACCGCGTGCGGATTGCCCATCGAGAGGATCGCGACCGACACGATCGCCGAGTCGGCACTGGCTCCCAGCGCGAGATGCCACTTCTCCCAACCGCCCTCGGCCTGCGGCGTCAGGCCGGCGGCATCGAAGGGAATGACGGAAGGCTCGAACACCGGCGGGCCCATGTCCACCGGGACCCGGCCATCGGCATTGATCCGCGGCTCGATGACGCCACTGAGCGTGCGGACCCGCGCGCTGTCGCGTTGCGTCAGGCCACGATCGCGCACGAAGCGCATGAAGCAGCGCGCGCCGTTGCCGCACTGCTCGACCTGGCCGCCGTCGGCGTTGTGGATCACGTATTCGAAATCGATGCCGTCGCCCGGCGACGGCCGAACCGAGAGCACCTGATCGGCGCCCACGCCGAACTGACGGTGGGCCAGGAAACGGTACTGGTCGGGCGTGAGGTTCAGCCGTGCGCGGGTCTCGTCGAGCACGACGAAGTCGTTGCCCGCGCCCTGCATCTTGGTGAAACGGATACGCATGGGCTGGATTATCGGGGCAGCG
>JAAOZX010000129.1 GCA_012274225.1 Comamonadaceae bacterium
ACCAAAGCGTTCAGGTCAACCGGCTTGAGCTCGGCCGCCGGCAGCCGGGCGTAGTCGCGGAATTCGTTGACCAGCCGCTTCATCGCGTCGACCTGATCGACGATGGTCTGGACCGACTTGGTGAGCACCGCCTGTTCGGCCGGGCCGACCTTGCCGGCCAGCTTCATCTCCAGACGCTCGGCCGAAAGCTGGATCGGCGTCAGCGGATTCTTGATCTCATGGGCCAGCCGCCGGGCCACCTCGCCCCAGGCCTGGGCCCGCTGGGCCGAGACGATTTCGGAGATGTCGTCGAACACCAGCAGACGCGCGGCCCTGCCGGGAGCCTCCGCCGGCATTTCCGCGCCTCGCGCCACCAGCGTGAGCGCGTGCGGCGGCGATCCGGGCTGGGCGGCGTTGAGCTCGAACGACTGCTGCCAGTGGTCCAGCCCGTGCTGGCGCCGCTCGTCCATGTACTCGTCGAACTGCTGCTGGACCGCGGCGCCGAAAGCCTCCAGCCCTTCAACGCTGGCCAGCGGCCGTCCTTCGTAGGCGGCCAGCGGCGCACGCAGGATCCGGGTCGCGCCGGGATTGGAGGTCTGAATGTTGCCCTGGGCGTCCAGCACGATCACGCCGGCGGTCAGGTTGTCCAGGATGGTCTGCAGGTGCGCACGCGCCGCGCTGACCTGCCCCATGCTCTTGTCGACGGCCGCCCGGGCGTCGGCCAGCTGCTGCGTCATCTCGGCAAACGACCGGGTCAGGCCGCCGAGTTCGTCCTTGCCCTGAAGGGCCGGCTTGGGCGAGAGATCGCCGGCGGCCACTTCCCGCACGCCCGCGGCCAGCAACAGCAGCGGGCGCGCGAGCTGGTTGCCCAGGATGACGGCCAGCAGCACCGCGCCGAACACCGCCAGGAACAGGCTGAGTGTGAGCGTGCCAATGTACATGCGACGCAGGCCTTCGCGGCCCAGCGCGCGCTCCTGGTACTCCCGGTTGGCCTCCTGCACCGCAATGGCGTTGGCCACCAGGGTCGCCGGCAGGGTCTGGGTGACCTGCAGCACGCGCGGCTCGGACAGCAGGCCCAGCGTGGGGTGCGCCACCACCGCCAGCGCCTTGATCCGGGCATTGTGAGAGCCGTCTGGCGCCGGTTCGTCCAGGCCCTCGATGAATGTCAGCACCCGCTGCGCGCGCACGTTGCGCAGCTGCTGCGGGCTGGGCCGGTCGGGATTGAGCTGGAAGCGCGACTGCCCGGCGCTGGCGATGAGCTGGCCATTGCCGTTCCACAGCAGAATGTCGCTGGCCGACATCTGGTCGCGCAGCCGCTCCAGCGCCAGGGGCGCCGACGTGTCGGGCGTTTCGCCCAGTTGCGCGGCGGCCACCCGGGTCTTGTTGGCCAGGTCGTTCGCCAACGCGTCGAGCGTGGCCCGCCCCAGGTTCAAGCCGGCAGCGAGCGCGCCTTCCACCTTGACATCGAACCAGCTCTCGATGGACCGCGACACGAACTGGTAGGAGACCGTATAGATCAGCACGCCGGGCATGAATCCGACCAGCGCGAATATGGCCGCCAGCTTGACCAGCAGCCGGCTGCCGAACTTGCCGCTTCGCATCCGCGTGAACAGCCGCAGCGCGATCCAGATGATGACCAGCAGCAGCAGCCCGGCCACCACGATGTTCAGGACGAACAGCCGGCCGTAGTTGCGCTCGTAAAGCTCGCGGTTGTTGGTGGCCAGGGTCAGCAGGAACATCAGCACGATGCCGATGGCCATGATGACGGCCACCGCCACGGCGACCGCCCAGCGGAATGCCTTGGACGAGCGCAATGGAAACCGGCCGGGCGCCGGCGTTGCCGGGCCGCTGCTCACTTGGGGTTCTCGATCGAAAGCCGCTGGTTGCGCTCGGCGGAAAGTTGCCAGTCGTCATGTCCCACGGCGCCGATCTGGAACGGGCGGGGCAGCTGCGATACGTCGAGCCGGAAGCGGAAGTCGACGTTGTGCTTGACGTCGGGGTCGATTTCGTTGGGCTCGGCGATCTTCCAGTGAGAGATGCGCTGCACCGCGGCCAAGGCCTCCTCGCGGGTGTCGAAGGTCTGCCCCAGCGCCAGGCCTGAATTGCCGATCGGGTTGGGTGAAACCACCAGACGCCAACGGCGGGTCAGCGGCTGGAACGACAGCCTCATGTGGCGGGCGGCCGCAGCCACCCGCTTGTCGTACCAGTACCAGCGGTCACGATACAGCACGGCCTCGGCCACGAAGAACATCGGAATGCCCTTGTCCAGGGCGTCGTCGATGATCGGCGGCAACTCGAATTTGACATAGGCGGACAGCAGGATGCCTTCTTCGCTGCGCTCCACGCGCAACTGGGCGATCTCGGTGGCGGGTGCCTCAGCCCAGGACTGGGGCGCCAGAACCAGCATCCAGCAGGCCAGCAAGCCGAGCAATGCGCGCTCAAATGTCCTGCCTCGCTGGTTTTCCACCGGGCCTCTTTTCGAACAAAGCGTAATAAAAACCGTCGTGATCACCCTTCAGATTGTCCGGGACGCCATCCGCCTTTCCCCCTGTTTGGGGCATTAAATGGCCCGGGGCCGGACCCGAAACCGCGTCTTTGTTGTGTGCAACAAACGTTTGCGCCTGGGCCTCGCCCTCGGCGCGAAACACCGAGCAAGTGCAGTAGAGCAGGCGCCCGCCCGGCTTGACCAACGGCCACAGCGCCGCCAGCAAGCCAGCCTGGACCGCTGCCAGCTGGGCGATGTCGCCCGGCCGGCGCAACCAGCGGACGTCGGGATGACGCCGGACAATGCCCGACGCGGTACACGGTGCGTCCAGCAGAATCGCGTCGAACGGCCGGCCGTCCCACCAGACGGCTGGATCGCGGGCGTCCGCGGCCAACACGCGCGCCGCAACACCCAGCCGCGCAAGGTTCTCGTGAATCCGCTCACAACGAACCGGATCGACGTCCAGCGCCGTGACCTCGGCGTCCGCCAGCTCCAGCAGGTGCGCGGTCTTGCCGCCAGGCGCGGCGCACGCATCGAGGATGCGCAGCCTCGCCGTTTGAGGCGCGCCGGTTGGCACGGGCAGCCCCTGCAGCAGCAGCTCAGCCGCGAGCTGCGCGGCGGCGTCCTGCACCGAGACCAGCCCGTCGTCGAATCCGGGCACCTCGTGCACCGGTCGCGCCTGCGCTAGCACTACCCCCTGCTTGCCGATGGCGCAGGCCTGGATTTGCGCCGACTGAAGCGCAGCCAGGTACTGCGACTGAGTCGATCGCCGCGCATTGACACGCAGGGTCATCGGCGGCTGCGAATTGTTGGCTTCCAGGATTGCCTGCCAGTGACCGGGATGGTCCTGCTGCAGCCGCTCGATCCACCAGCGCGGATGGTTCCAGCGCGCCACCGGGTCCGCATCGGTGGCGTCGACCAGCGCCTCGCGCTCGCGCAGGAAGCGGCGCAGGCAGGCGTTGATGAAGCCGGCCTGGCCCTTGGCTGCGGCGCTGCGCTTGGCAGCTTCCACCGCCTGATCCACCAGCGTGAACACTTCGTAGGGCGCCTGCGCCTCGTTCCAGCACAGGGCCAACGCAGTACACAACAAGGCATCGGCTGGCGGCGGCGGGGCCCGCTGCGCCAGCCGCTGGCGCAACGCCTGGGCGCGGCCCAGGTTGCGCAGTGCCTGGAAGGACAGCGCCTGGGCGCCCGATCGCAGGCGTGCGTCGACCCGGTCCAAGGCCGCCGTGGCGGAATGACCGGAGCGCACCGCCTGCACTATTTCGACTGCGGCTTGCAGCAGGCGCCAGAGCGCAGGCGACGAGCCCGGCCCGGCCCCCGTGCCTGCCTGGATGGCGGATGGCTGCACCACTAGGTCCTGCGCTCCCGTAACAGCTCGTCATCACGCGGATCGAGCCCGAGCCCGGGCTTGAAGCCGAATACCCACGCCAGCACGATGGCGGGAAATTGGGCGATGCCTGCGTTGTAGCGGGCCACCGCCTGGTTGAATAGCAAAACCGCCGAATGGGTCCGGAGCGCCAGTTGGTCCCGGCGCGCGATCATGGTGTCGGGCAGGCGCGGGCCGGCCAGGTCGTGCGCATCGTCGCGCTCGGCCCGGGCCCAGGCCATGCCCAGCACGTCGCGCGCCGCACCCAGGGCGGCGATGCCCTGCGGCTCCAGCGGCCGGTTGCGCGCGGCGGC
>JAAOZX010000130.1 GCA_012274225.1 Comamonadaceae bacterium
CAGGGTCGAAAGCAGGTTTCCGACCACCCGATTCTGGTGAGGCACTAGCGGGTTGCCAGAACCTCTTGCGCTTGCTTTGTTCCGAGAGTTCTAAGTGCTGCGATGGCGGGCAGATACTGAGATCTTGGGCGCGACTTGCCGCTTTCCCAGTGATAAATGGAGAGACCTGACACGCCAATGAGCTTGCCAAGAGCCTCTGCAGACAAGCCCAGCCGCTTTCGATGCGACGCAAGACCTTTGGCACTGAAACGATGCCTTATCTCGGCCGTCTCTCCAGAAGTCGAGACGTCAAGATGCTCGTTCAGCCGAGACTTCCGACGGAGTTCCCTTTCAAGCAAGGATAGCTGGCGCTTCAGCGCAGCAATATCAGATCGATACTTATTCGAGGCACTCCTAAGCCCATCGATCTCAGATCTGATCTCTTTGCGAGCGACACGGGCTATTTCGATTCTTAGGATATTGGCGACGTTTGGCATACACCCTATTTTGCCTTCATCTTGGGTGATTACGAATTCCGAGCGTTCTGCGTATTGATAGATTTGATCGGCCAATTCGGTGACGTGATCACATGTACAAGTGATCAGATCAATCGGCGCTCCATCGCACTGACAGCTTGAACTCGCAAAACGGACATTTTGCTTCGAAGGTCGCGCAGGAAACACGCCGGTCCCGCGCAGCGCGCGAGTTCGCTTCACGAAACTCGTCATTTCGAATCTTCTGAACGGTTGCTGTGCTCCAAAGCCGCCAAGCGCTTGCGCAACTGGCGCGCGTGCTCTTGGGTGAATCCGATTGAGGGGTCATCCATCAGCAGCAACTGCCGGCAGTCGGGTCGGAACCAGTGCCCCCGGTCGTCCAGCGCGATCCAGGACAGGTCCAATCCGGCGCTAGGTCGATTTGCCTTCAGCCAGGCCAGGCACTCGCGCTCTCGGTGATGGCTGAGTTCATCTCCGGGCTTCCACACGGTGTTCTCCCAAAGGTCGGGAGTCACGCCGATCACCCGCGGCCGGATGTCCGAGGCAAAAGGCCGGCGCAGCAACTCCAGTTGCTCTTGGAGCGGCAGGTGTGCAAGTTCCGCGCGCCATGACGAGGAGATCACCACCTGCACGCCGCGGAACTCGCGCAGCACTTGCTCGATCAGTGCGAGCTGGCAGAACTTCTCACTGTCCCGGCAGGGATCCGGATGGGTCACGCCGTCAAAGTCCAGGAACAGCACAGCCATCACTCGTCCTCCCTGAACTCCGCAAGTTCCCAGGTCGCCTCACCCTTGCGCGCACCGCGTTCGTGCTCCTTGCACAAGACCAGCAGGTAGCCGGACAGGTTGCGACGGCTGGCAGCCGCGCCACAGACGACGCAGCGGGTCATGGTTTGCTCCTCGGCCGCACGCACCCGATCGTTGATGCGTGCACGCAGGTCCTTGAGCTGCTTGTCGCTCGCTGGCATTGCGTCGCCTTCCGGTTCGTCGTCCCCGGCTACGAGGCTAATCAGCCCTTTGGGGGTCTGCAGGTCCAGTCGCAATTGACTCTGCCCGCCCAGGGAATAGTAGAACCGGGCGCTGCCGAATTTTTCCTTGACTTGCGTCCAGTGAAACCCACGCTTGTCCTCGCCCAGCATGCCATCGATCTCCTCGCACAACTGCGAGAACACCGGCTGCCAGCCACGCACGAACAGGATTCCCAGGTTTTTGCCCGCGAACATATATGAAAAGCGGACCTTGAGTTGTTTCGGATTCATCTGTCTTCCTTTTGACTTCAGTGCAGATAGGGCGAGTTCGTACTGGGCACGTCGTCCACCAGGTCTGGGTGCAAGTCGGCGGCGCTCAGGTGCTTGCGGCCGGCCGCCAGCGCGTGGGGGATGGCCTCGCGGGTGATCTGGTGGATCTCGCGGGCGGTGAGGTGCGCCACATAGCGCTCCAGGCGCTTGGTCTCCTGGCTGAAGCCGCGCACGCCGGCGGCGCTGATCGCGGCCTTCATCACGGCTGCGGCCAGTTGCAGGCTCTGGCGGGCATCGGGAAAGCGAATACGGAACTCGCGCAGGCGGCTGCGCAAGGGCGCGTCCAGCCGCCGAGCGTCATTGGCCGTAAAGATCCAGGTCACCAGGCTCGCGTCCAGCTCGAAGTCCGCCGAGATGTCGCGCACCTTGCGGGCCGAGACTGGCTCCAGCAATGAGTAAAGCGACGCCTGTGGCGCCTGGTCGATGCGGGTGATCTTGTCCAATTCGTCGAGCATGAGCACGGGGTTGGCCGCTTCTCCAAGGGCGAGCAGTTCGAACAGGATTCCGTGCTGGGAGGTGCTCCACTTCTTGTCCGAGCCCAGCAGGAACGCGCCCGTGACATCGCTGTCCATCTGCTGGATGCGAAGCGGCGCACCCAGCGCCTGGGCCAGCGCCTGGGCAAAATGGGTCTTGCCGATGCCCGGTTCCCCCGACAGCAGGATGGGCGGGATGCGCAGCGGCGCGCGGCTTCTGGCGGCCAGATCCATCTGGCCCAGCACGAACTTCACCACCTCGGCCATGTGAGGCTGCTGGTTGGCCAGTTGCATGAGCGCTTTGCGCGAAGGCCGGGCCACGCGGCGCAGCATTCCCGTCTTGGCAAGCCGCTCGTACAGACCCTGCAGGCGATGCTGGTCGTCCTTGTGCTGGCGGCGAATGAACTCGCGCAGTTGCAGGGGCTGCTCGGCTTCGAAGACCGGATAGAGCTCGCGTGGATTGGCCTTCAGGCGCGCCTCTTCATGCCGCTTCCACAGGCGTTTAGCATCGGCCGCTTCTTTGGCGGCTTCGGCTTGAGCTTTTTGATGCCCGGTCAGCGGTGCAACGGCGGGAAATCCGTCAGGTCGCGAACTCCTGCACGCCGCGAGCTCGGCTTGCTCTCGACGGTTGGATTCTTCCCGTAGCTCGGCATCCAGACGAGCCCGTTCTTCGGCCTGGAGCTCTTCGCGCAGCGACTGGGGAACCAGCAGCTCGACGCGGTGCAGCGCATCGCCCATCCTGCGAGTGCGTGAGATCAGCTCATAGCCCGCAATGTGCGGGCTGTCGCCAGACAAATCTTTCTTGTTCGAGTTCATTTCGGACTCCTGTTTTGTGGGTCAGGAGCCCGCGGGTGCAATCAGATCATGAACAGATCGATGGCAACCCTGGACGCCTGAGGCGCAGATATCTGGAATGCGTGGGGCAGCTAGCGCGCGTCATATGCGGGTTCCAAAGCACGTGCTGCGCAAGGTAGTGCGGTTGCGGCGTCGTATGAGAACCGCATGGACATCGCCAGAACACTGCGTTTGACCGAAGAGAACACCCTTCGGCGCTCGCAGGCGCTCGCAGACGCCCGACCGGCTATTCGTTCGGTGGGGGCTGCAGGCGAAGCGGGTGAGGAATACATGGTGCGGTGTCTCTAGCGCTGAGAATACGTGGAAGTTTCGATGAGTTCAATCGGGCCTCGCAGGCCCGGACGTCTGCCCGAAAGACCTGACTACCAAGTGGGGTCAATTCGTAAGGCACTAACGTTGAATCATCTTGCGAATAGCGCAGCAACTTCGGCTCACCGCAGATTCATTCGTTGACGTAAGTCGTTGATGTGTGTGGCGGATTAGATGTCTTGTGATTGGCCGAATCCTCATCGTAGTTGATGCACGACTTGCCTCAGTTCGTGCGAGAACCTTTTCAGTGAACATCGGTTCGGTAACCGATATATTCCGGTGCTGTTGAAATACCACACCAAGTAAGCCCCTCGGTTCGAGCAGAGATATCGGCCCTCATATTCACCACGCTTGATGGCGCTCCGTTGGCTCGGAACGCTTACTCCAACATGACAATCAACTTCACGGCCGTCACCGCCGGCATCCGCTTATCGGAACAGGTAGCGCAGCAGTTGGCTGCTGAAATCACGGCAGGACGCCTTACAGCGGGGATGAAATTGCCGACTGAAGTCGGGCTGGCCGAACAGTTCTCTGTGAGCCGCACCGTGGTGCGCGAGGCGACGTCACGCTTGAAGTCCCTGCGACTGGTCGACTCACGCCAGGGGAGCGGCGTGTATGTTAGTTCCAGCTTGCCTGCAACGCCGCTCCAATTCAACGTTGCTGATCGCGACTCACGGCTGGTGGCAATCCAGCTATTCGAAGTTCGCCGGGCGCTCGAAGTTGAGGCGGCTGGTCTCGCTGCACAGCGCCGAAATACAGTTGACATCGCGCGACTGCGGGAGTGCCTGGACACCGGTGTTCTCGCGATCAGTTTCGACGACCTTGAGGAGGACCGGAGATTTCACCGAGCCGTCGCCAATGCTGCGCACAATCCATCTCTCGTCAAAAGCCTCGAGTATGTGACGCACTGCATGTTCGCCGCCATGGACATGCCGCGGGCAAAAGCTGGCTCGGGCGCTGAGTTCGCCGCGCAGATGCGCCTGGAACATGCCGTACTGGTGAGCGCGATTGAATCGGGAGACCACATGCAAGCGCGTGCTGCTGCCTTCAGCCACATAGATGACCAGATTCGCCGTATTTGCGGCTCGAACTGAGATCTACCACCTCGGGGCACCAGAGGGACACACGCAGATCGCGTCGCCAACGGTCCGAGTGGAACTAGTTAATGGCGGACGTTTCTGCGCTCCCCGATGTCCGGGACATGTCAGGGCACGTTCAGGCGATGCCCGACGGTCAATGTCCTCTGCCGAGTACGGGAAGGCCTCAGTAATCGATGAAAAAACGCGATGCATTTACTTCGACACTTTGTGCGTACATGGCAACATACTTGACGCACTATTCAGCCTTCTTGTTCGAGTATTTTGCCCAAGTCATTGATTCGTAAGGCGCTCCCGCACGCCTAATTTTGGCTCCCTACACCCGTGCAGGGGGCGCTCAAGCCCTCGGGCGGACAGCGCAGGAGCACCGGCTTAAGGCTGCACTAAGCGGCGGCATCTATAGTGAAGTCGTTCGCTATCTCTCAAGAACCAGCGGAACATCGCTTTGCTCCTTGCAGGAACCTGTCGTCGGGAGGACATGATGAACAAGATTGCCGCGTTGGCTGAGCAATACATTCACGAATCCGAATTGCATCTGGCCCACATCGACGCCCTGATCGCCCGGGCCGACAAGGCACGCGTGGCCCGCGAGACGGCCACCGATACCGAAGCCCTGCTCAAAAGAATGCAGGCGGATCGCGACCGGCTGGCCCAGGAGCTCGACGGCCTGCGGCGACTTCCCCCGGAACATGGAACGGACGTTGTGAGGGAAGGGGAGAAACTCAAGGGCGTCCTTGAGACCCTCGGCCTGCAATTCGGGAAGGTGCTCGGGGCCGTCCTGGAGAATGGCAAACGCAAGGGATCAGCCGCGCGCTAGCACTCGATCGGTCCGCCGCATCAGGCCCAGCCGGCCAGCCTCAGCGTCAGTCCGCAAAGCGCGCAACCGGCGATGACCGGGATGACGCCGGCCTTGAACCGCAGCAAGGCGACCGCAGCGGCGCCGGCAAGCCCCAGTGCGACCCCATCCACGCCCCACGCCGCAGTGCTCGCGGACTGGCCGCGGGCGATGTGCACCAGGAAGAACAGCGCCAAGCTGGCAATGACCCCGACCACGGCCGCCGTGATCGCGGTCAGCGGCGCGGTGAACTTCAGGTTGCCGTGGGTGGATTCGACCAGCGGCCCGCCCGCCAGGATGAACAGGAACGATGGCAGGAACGTGAACCATGTGACCAGCATCGCGGCCAGCGCCGCACCGGCGAATGGCGCATCGGGCCCCAGCACCTGGCGGGTCCAGCCGCCGACGAAGGCAACGAAGGTGACCACCATGATCAGCGGCCCAGGCGTGGTCTCCCCCAATGCCAGGCCGTCGATCATCTGGGGCCCGGTCAGCCAGTGGAACTGCTCGACCGCGCCCTGATAAACGTACGGCAACACCGCATATGCGCCGCCGAAGGTCAGCAGCGCCGCCTTGGTGAAGAACCAGGACATCTGCGTGAGGGCGCCGTGCCACCCTTGCAGAACAATCAGGACGCCCATGGGCACAAGCCACAGCAACGATCCCCACAGTGCCACAGCCGCGAGGCGCCGTTTGCTGAAGAGCGCGTGGCTTGGCGTCGGCGAGGTGTCGTCGATGATGTAGCCGTTCGCCGGCGCGGCCAGTGGTTCCGCGCCGCTTCCGCCGTGGCCGCCGCCGGTCGCGAATTGCCCGGGCACATGGTTGCCGCCCCACACGCCGATCAGCCCTGCGCTCAGCACGACCCAGGGAAAGGGAATCTTCAGGAACGCGATGGCGATGAAGCTGAGCACCGCGATGGCCCAGAGCCAGGGGACGCGGCGCGGGCTCTTGAGGGTCCGGCTTCCGATCCGCCATACCGCCTGCAAAACGATCGCCGCCACCGCCGGTTTGATGCCGTAGAAGATGCCGGCGATCCAGCTCACCTGGCCGAACGCGGCGTACACCCAGGAAAGGCCGATCAAGATGAACAGCGACGGCAACACGAACAGCCCGCCGGCGACGATGCCGCCCCAGCTGCGATGCATCAGCCAGCCAATGTAGGTGGCGAGCTGCTGCGCCTCGGGGCCGGGCAGCAACATGCAGTAGTTGAGGGCGTGCAGGAAGCGTCGCTCCGAGATCCAGCGCTTTTGCTCGACCAGCTCGCGATGCATGATCGCGATCTGCCCCGCGGGTCCGCCGAAGCTGATGAAGCCGAGCTTGAGCCAGAACTTCAATGCCTCGCCGAACGCAACGCTGCGGGGCGGTTCGGCACGAGTCACCGTTGCCGCCGTCATGATGCGAGGCCTTGCACCGTGACCGTGTTAACGCCGTGGAACTCCGCCGTGACGGCGTTGCACCAGGCGTACAGCGCGTCATAGAGCGGCAGTGCCGCTTTCAGCATTGCATGGTCATCGGCATGCAGCCGCGACAGACCGAGCGACATCGCCAGCAGCCCGGCGGACTGGGGCGCAAGGTCTGGTCGCCCGGTGTCGGCGCCGCGCACGATGCGGGCCAGCGCCAGCAACGCGGGTGGCGCGAGCTCGAACGCCCGCAACAGCGTGTCGAAGCTGCAGAGCTCACCCTCGTGCGCGATCGGTGCGCCGGGGATGTCGTACGCGACGGCCTTCAGGCGTTGCGCTTCCTCGAACACCCGGTCCACCGGCACATAGAAGAACTGCGCCCGTGGGTCGATGAAGCGGCGCACCAGCCAGGGGCAGGCAATGCGATCGATCTTGGGGCGCTCGCGGGTGATCCAGCGCGATGGCTGCGCGCCGGTGACGCCGAGGTCCGGCCGCTTGCGCAAAGTGGGCAGGCCTTGCTCGATGAGCGCTTCGATGCCGCCTTGGAGATAGCCGGCGTCGCAGCCGGCAGCGCGCAAGTCGGCGGCGGCCTGCTGGCTTACTTCCCGTCCGTGGACGCAATAAACGACGGCGCGTCCGCCGCGGATGGCCGGTGCGAAACCCCGGACGTCCTGCGGCGCGCAGCGGATCGCGCCGGGCAGGATGCGCTCGCTCTCACCAAAGCGCTCATCGCGCCGCACGTCCAGGACCGCTGGCGCATCCGCGCGGCCGAGCACGGCAAGAAACTGTTCGGGGGAAATGGAAGTAGCAACGGTGTCCACGGGAAACTCCAGGTTGAAGTTGCCAGCGCTTGGACGGGACACCGTCTATCCGTGAAGACCGGGAGGCTGTGATTCCCGATCCGTGAATGCTACAACAATCCGGCCGCGGATGCGCTCAGCCGCGCTCGAACTTGAAGACGGCCGTGCCGGCCCGCGCGTTGGGCAGGAAGCGCACCTCGCGGCCGTCCTGCAAACCGTACGCGTCCAGGATAGCCAGCCGGTTCTTGGTGGCCAGGACTTCGAAATCCTTGAAGGTGCCGACCCGGATGTTCGGAGTGTCGTACCACTGGTAGGGCAGGCGTTTGGTCACCGGCATGCGGCCGCGCGCGATGCTCAGCCGGTTGGGCCAGTGCGCGAAATTCGGAAACGCCACGACCCCGGTGCGACCGACGCGGGCGGTCTCGATCAACATGGTCTCGGCGTTGCGCAGGTGCTGCAGGGTGTCGACCTGCAGCACCACGTCGAACGACTGGTCGTCGAACATCGACAGGCCCTCGTCGAGGTTGAGCTGGATGACGTTGATGCCGCGCTTGACGCAGGCCAGCACGTTGTCATCGGCGATCTCGATCCCGTAGCCGCTGGAGCGGCGCTCACGTTGCAGCCAGTCGAGCATCGCCCCGTCGCCGCAACCCAGGTCGAGGACGCGCGAGCCGAGCGGCACCAGCCGGGCAATCGATTCCATGGTCAGGCGATCGCTCATGACGCGCCTTTTGCGATGCGGTCGAAATATGCGCGCACCACGCTCAGGTAACGCGCGTCCTCCAGCAGGAAGGCGTCGTGGCCGTGCGGCGCGTCGATCTCGGCGTAGCTCACGTCGCGCTTGTTGTCCAGCAGCGCCTTGACGATCTCGCGGCTGCGCTTGGGGGCGAACCGCCAGTCGGTGGTGAAGCTCACCAGCAGGAAATTGGCGGTGGCGACCGCCAGGGCCCGCGCCAGGTTGCCGTTGTGGCGCAGGGCCGGATCGAAATAGTCGAGCGCTCGCGTGATCAGCAGATAGGTATTGGCGTCGAAGTATTCGCTGAATTTGTCGCCCTGGTAGCGCAGGTAGCTCTCGATCTGGAACTCGATGTCCTGGGTCGAATACAGGAAGTCGCCGGTGGACTGTGATTGCCCGTTGGCGTCGATGATCCGCTCGCGCAGCTGGCGGCCGAACTTCTCATTCATCACGTCGTCGCTCAGGTACGTGATATGGCCGATCATGCGGGCGATGCGCAGGCCGCGCTTGGGCACAACGCCGTGCTCGTAGAAGTGGCCGCCGTGGAAATCGGGGTCGGTCACGATGGCGCGCCGCGCCACCTCGTTGAACGCGATGTTCTCGGCAGTGAGATTGGGCGCGCTGGCCACCGCCACGGCATGCCGCACGCGCTGCGGATATTGCAGGGTCCAGGACAGGGCCTGCATGCCGCCCAGGCTGCCACCCATCACCGCCGCGATGGTCTGGATGCCCAGCCCATCGAGCAGCCGGGCCTGTGCGTCGACCCAGTCCTCCACGGTCACCACCGGGAAGTCGGCGCCATAGATCTTTCCGGTGTCGGGGTTGACGTGCATCGGGCCGGTCGAGCCGAAGCAGGATCCGAGGTTGTTGACGCCGATGACGAAGAAGCGGTCGGTATCGACCGGCTTGCCGGGCCCGATCATGGTGTCCCACCAGCCTTCGGATTTTTCCTGGCCGGCGTAGAGGCCGGCCACATGGTGCGAGGCATTGAGTGCGTGGCAGATCAGCACCGCGTTGCTCTTGTCCGCGTTCAGCGTGCCGTAGGTTTCGTAGGCCAGCGTATAGCCGCGAATCGCCGCGCCGCTGCGCAGCGGCAGCAGCTCGGGAAACGACATCGATTGCGGCGAAACGATCATATAAAAAGAATCCCCCACGCACCGCTGCCCCCCGGCGGGGCGCTTTTGGGACGGCCCGGCGGCAAAAGAAAACCCGGCGTCGCTCAAGATGCGAGGCCGGGTCTGCTGGCAGTCGATCTTTAGCTGAATTTATTGAGCGCCCGCAAGCTGGAGCAAATCGGCGCGAGGCTAGTATACGAGCAGGAGGGCGCAATGACCGAACTGTATGGATCGGACGCCTATGCCCCGCTCGAGGTGGCGCGGCGTGTCGAGACCGTGGGTGTGGCCAAGGCGCGCATGGCGACGCTGCCCCTGTTGATGCTCGGGATGCTGGCCGGCGCTTTCATCGGGCTGGGCTCGATGCTGTTCGTCGTGGTGAAGTCCGACGCCACGCTCGGCTTCGCCGCCGCCCAGATCGGCGGCGGCGTGGTGTTCTCGCTCGGCCTGCTGCTGGTGGTTGTCGCCGGCGCCGAGCTGTTCACCGGCAACAACCTGCTGGCCATGGCCTGGGCCGACGGCCGGATCGGCACTGCCGAGGTGCTGCGCAACTGGGTCCTGGTGTGCGCGGCCAATTTCGCGGGAGCGGCGGGCCTGGCGCTGGTGGTCTTTCTGAGCGGTCACACGGGAATGAACGACGGGGCGATCGGGCGCACGGTCGTCAAGATCGCCCTGGCCAAGCAATCGCTGCCCCCGGTCGAAGCGTTCTTTCGCGGGGTCTTGTGCAATGTGCTGGTCTGCATGGCGGTGTGGATGGCCATGGCCGGCCGCAGCGTGGTGGACAAGGCGGTGGCCGTGGTCTTTCCGATCTGCGCCTTCGTGGCCGCCGGTTTCGAGCACAGCATCGCCAACATGTACCTGATGCCCCTTGCCATGCTGGTCCAGCAAGGCGGCAGTGCCGCCGGGACGGCCGCGGTGACCTGGACCGGCGTGGGCGGCAACCTGCTGCCGGTGATCGCCGGCAATCTGGTCGGCGGCAGCGTCCTGGTGGGGCTGACCTATCACGTGATCTATAGGCGCGCCCAATAAAGCGCCCCGGCGCACGGGTCTGGCGCATTTATTGCTTTGTTATGGTGCGTCGCCCGCCTATGGCGGAGAAACGCACCAATAACAGGCGATTTTCTAAAAGAGGACTCTATGCAAGCACTAAAACAGGGCTCGGACGCCTTGTTCATTTTGCTGGGCGGCATCATGGTGCTCGCCATGCACGCTGGTTTCGCGTTCCTTGAGCTGGGCACAGTGCGCAAGAAGAACCAAGTCAATGCGCTGGTGAAGATCCTGGTCGATTTCTCGGTATCCACGGTGATGTACTTCGTGGTCGGCTACGGCATCGCCTACGGCACCAGCTTCTTCGTCGGTGCGGAGCAGCTGGCCACCCGCAATGGCTTCGAGCTGGTCCGGTTCTTCTTCCTGCTGACGTTCGCAGCCGCCATTCCGGCGATCATTTCCGGCGGCATCGCGGAGCGGGCCCGGTTCGGCCCACAGCTGATGGCAACTGCCGTGATCGTCGGCTTCGTGTACCCGCTGTTCGAGGGCGTGGCCTGGAACAACGCCTTCGGCATCCAGGACTGGATCAAGGTGACGACCGGCGAGGCCTTTCACGATTTCGCCGGGTCCGTGGTGGTTCACGCCATGGGCGGCTGGATGGCCCTACCGGCCGTGATCCTGCTGGGCGCTCGCGCCAATCGCTACCGCAAGGACGGCGGCATCTCGGCGCATCCGCCGTCCAATATTCCCTTCCTGGCGCTGGGCGCCTGGATTCTGACCGTGGGCTGGTTCGGTTTCAACGTCATGAGCGCCCAGACCATCGACAAGATCTCTGGCCTCGTCGCCGTGAACTCGCTGATGGCCATGGTTGGCGGCACACTGGCGGCGCTGGCCGCCGGCCGCAACGACCCGGGCTTCGTGCACAACGGTCCGTTGGCCGGCCTGGTCGCGGTGTGCGCGGGCTCTGACCTGATGCACCCGCTGGGCGCGCTGGCGGTCGGAGCCTTTGCCGGCGGCCTGTTCGTATCGATGTTCACCCTGACTCAGAACCGCTGGAAGATCGACGACGTGCTCGGGGTCTGGCCGTTGCACGGGCTTTGCGGCGCCTGGGGCGGGATCGCCGCCGGCATCTTCGGGCAGAAGGCGCTCGGCGGGCTGGGCGGCGTGAGCTTCGGTGGCCAGTTGATCGGCACGCTGATGGGGATCGCATGGGCCCTGGTGGCCGGCTTTGTCGTCTACGCGCTGATCAAGACCGTGACCGGGCTGCGGCTGACGCCCGAGGAAGAGTACGAGGGCGCGGACCTGGCGATTCACCGCATCGGCTCGACCCCCGAGCGGGAAGCCACCTGGTAGTGTTTTCCCGGGGGTCGGCGGTCCAACCCGGCACCCCGCCAATGGCTGAAGCTCAACCACAGCTGTGCACCGGCTTCAATTTGGATTCTTCAGCCCGAAAAACCGATGGCCGGCAACAAAAGCCTTGGCAGGAACTTCCAGGATGCGCCATAATCCGCGGGTGCCTCCGTCTGTGGAGCACAAGTTTGCGGTGAATGGTCGGTTTCGCGTGGTTAGTAGCTTGCGTCGTTCGGACTCCATCGCTCAGTGCGTTTTTTCTCTCGAGGAGTCCCTTCATGGGCAACAAACTTTACGTGGGCAACCTGCCCTATTCTTACCGCGACAGCGACATGGAACAGGCGTTCAGCCAATACGGCACCGTCTCCAGCGCCAAGGTCATGATGGAACGCGACACGGGTCGCTCCAAGGGCTTCGGCTTTGTCGAGATGAGCAATGAGGCGGAAGCCAAAGCGGCCATCGAAGGCATGAACGGCCAGCAAATCGGCGGTCGCGGCCTGGTGGTCAACGAAGCC